>NZ_JVBO01000010.1:0-29746 GCF_001073445.1 Granulicatella sp. 572.rep1_STHE
TTTTAGAGAAGAACAATACGAGAGTACTATTCTCCATAGTGATCAGGGATGGCAATACCAGCATGAGTTTTATCATAGTTTTTTAGAAGATAAGGGCATTCAGCCATCTATGTCCCGCAAGGGTAATAGTACTGACAATGGCATGATGGAATCGTTCTTTGGCATTCTTAAATCAGAGATGTTTTACGGCTATGAAAAGACATTTAAATCTATAAAGGAACTTGAGGGGGCAATCGTCGACTATATTGATTATTACAACAACAAACGAATCAAAGTAAAATTAAAAGGACTTAGTCCTGTACAATACAGAACTAAATCCTTTGCTTAAATTAATTGTCTAACTTTTTGGGGTCAGTACATATTGAGGGTGCGGTATTTTTGTATGTTTTTGGGTGATGGATGTAAAAAGAACTTGCGACAATATCGGTTTTGAACTAACATAGGTCTTACAAGAAGTGTTGGAGGAAAAAGATGAGAGTTATTGGATTAACAGGCGGGATTGCTAGTGGCAAATCAACCGTTTCGAATATATTCAAGAACGCGGGCATTCCGATTATCGATGCAGATGTCGTTGCAAGAAAAGTTGTTGAAAAAAATTCAGTAGGACTGACGTCTCTTACAAAACGATTCGGGAACTCTATTTTACTAGACGATGGTTCATTAGATAGAACGCAATTAGGCAGAAAAATGTTTAGTGATGCTTCTGTTTTGAAGGAGGTCAACGACTTGCTTCAACCTCTGATTAGAACGGAAATTGAACTTCAAATACAAGAGGCGAAAAAACAAAACCACCCGCTCATTATTCTAGATATCCCGCTATTATTTGAGATGCATTATGAGACTCTCTGTGATGAAATAATCGTAGTGGCTGTTTCGGTGGAAACTCAGATTCAGCGCCTAAAAAATCGCAATGGATTAACTAAAGAGGAAGCTCTAAAGAGAATCGCCTCTCAAATGTCTTTAGAAGAAAAAGTTAAAAAGGCGGATATCGTTTGGACTAATGAAGGGTCTATTGAAGAATTAGAAGCTAGAGTTCATCAGTGGCTACTCGAAAATTTCCGACAAAAATGATATAATTAATCGAATAAGCACAAAAAGGAGAGGTGTTTTTTATGCAATGTCCAAAATGTAAAAATAATGGTTCTCGTGTAGTAGATAGTCGTCCGGCAGATGATGGACGTTCGATTCGTAGAAGAAGAGAGTGTGAAGAATGTGGCTACCGCTTTACGACTTTTGAACGTTTAGAAAAAGCACCATTACTCGTCATCAAAAGAAATGGCAATCGTGAAGAATTTAGTCGTGAAAAATTATTAAATGGATTAGTTCGTTCAGCTGAAAAACGTCCTGTATCATTGGGACAGTTAGAAACCATTGTCAATGAAATTGAGCGTTCGATTAACCAAGAAGGGGAAAATGAAGTATCCAGCACTTTAATTGGAGAAATGGTCATGGATCATTTATCTAAAATTGACGATATTGCTTATATTCGTTTTGCCAGTGTGTATCGTCAGTTTACAGACCGAAAAATGTTCTTAAAAGAATTAGAACGCATGTCTTTTGAAATGGACAATAAAGATTAAAGAAAGGAATTGAAGGAATGCAGTCAAAAGAATTTCCGTGGTCCAAATATAAACCAATGGACGGAATTTTGGTGATTCAACCGGTTTGGATTACTGAAAGAGAAATACAATTTTTAATGCAATTATATGCTCCGTTTATTGGAAAAGAAGCCACACTTTTGTATGCTACTTTATACGGTGAATTATCTCCATCTGCGTACCAGAGCGAAGTATTTTCAATTTCTGAATTACTGTCCATGACAAACTTGGGAATGCCAGATTTTCATTTAGCAAAATCTAGACTAGAAGGCATAGGACTATTGAAGACCTATCATAAGGAACCTACTGCTTCTCGTCCTCAAACGTATACGATGGAATTGCTAGCACCAACTTCTCCAAGACTCTTTTTTAAAGATGCGCTTCTGTCCACTTTACTATTGAATCAGGTGGGAAATCATCGGTTTGAAAAGTTGAAGCAGAGATTTTTAGCTACTAATGTAGGAGATTTAGGAGATTCCAATAGTGCTCAATTTGAAGAAGTGTACCGACTTCCTTACAATATGGAGTCATATACTAGAAATTTCTCTCAAGAAAAAAGAATGGTGATGGATGTAAAACAACAATCACCAATGGAATTTTCATCTGAGGTCGATTGGGAACTGATTGAAGGACTGTTGAAGACGGAATTTGTTGATTTGGATTCTTTAACGAAGGAAGTCAAAAGAATCGTTGATGTACTGTATAAAGCGTACGGATTTTCAGAATCAGAAATCGCTCAATTCCTAGTGATTGCTTCAGATTTATCGACTAAAGTGATTGATGAAGAATTCTTACTGAAATTAGGTCAAGAAGCCGCCCAAAATAAGGTGAATCTAATGAGAGAGAAGAAAGATCATTCTGTCACAGAAGAAATGAAAGAAAAATCTGAAACGTCTGAAGAAGTCTCTTCTGTAGAAGATGAAGCAATCGGGATGTTAATTCAAGCAGCAAAAGAATTATCGCCAATTGATTTTGTCTCCAGTATTAAGACGCAGAAAAAAGGGTATGTTTCTAAAGCAGAGAGACAATTAATTTTTGATCTTGTCTCCGTGAGTGGTCTGCCAAATGAAGTGTTGAATATTTTATTCCACTATGCGCTAGTTCAGTTGGATCATGCGACGCTTGCAAGGAACTTTGTAGATGCGATTGCTAACGACTGGGCGACCAAAGGAATTCAAAGTGCTAATGAGGCGATAGATGCTGTAAGGAACCGTGATTTACAAAGAGAGGTTAAGCGGAAACAGCAATTGCATAATGCAGGTAAGAATAACTACAGAAAAAATAGTGGTTATCAAGAGCAATTACCAGAGTGGGCGAAAGAGTCCAAGACGAAGGAAAAACAAACGCCTACACCAAGTAAGAGTCAACCAGAACAAGTTTCAAATCATTTGGCCAATCAAATTGCAAAATTAAAAACGAGTCAACAAAAAGAACAACAATAATGGAGGTGACCACAATGGAAGGTTTTAAAGGATTATTAAATCAAAGAGAGGCGGATCAAAAGATTCCTAATTTAAAAGCCATCGAAGAAAAAATTTATTCTGATGAAGATGTCAAATCTTTTTTAGAGCGTCATAAAAGTGAATTAGATCCGCAAGCCGTTCGTAAAGGAACCTCTGCGTTGTTAGAATTCATTATGGAAAGAGATGCTAGGAAAAATCAACAAGCTGTAAAAGCTCCAGGATTAGAACCGTCACTTGAAGTGCATAATGGCTTTATTTTAGTAAATTATAGTCGGACTGAAGAAGCGATTCGCCAGGAAAAAGAACGCAAACGTAGACGATTGATTCACTCGATTAATATGCCGAAAAATATCGCAGAAGCACGTTTCTCAGATACGGCGCTTACGCCAGAACGACAAGATGTCATTGGGGAATTATTGAAATTCATCGAAGGATACAAACCAGAGGGTGCCAATTATCAAAAAGGTTTATACTTAGCAGGGCCTTTTGGAGTTGGAAAGACTTATATGATGGGAGCATTAGCGAATGAATTGTCTGAACATGGGATTGAGACGACTTTAGTCAATGTTCCAACTTATAGTTCAGAAATTAAACAAGCGATTGCGACAAATTCGGTTGAATCAAAACTAATGACGATTAAAAATACACCTATTTTAGTTTTAGATGATATCGGTGCCGAAATGAATAGTGCATGGTTTAGAGATGAAGTATTGATGGTGATTTTACAGCACCGTATGTTGCAAGAATTACCAACGTTCTTCACTTCGAACTTCACGATGGATGAGTTAGAAGTGCATTTTGCTCATTCAAATAAAGGAGACCAAGAACTTCTTAAAGCAAAACGTCTCATTGAGCGGATTCGTTTCTTAGCAAAAGAATATTTTGTAGATGGGATTAATCACAGAAATCTATCTTAATTAAAATGCTTGAAAATAAAATAGATTAGTGGTTAAATACTAATGAACTAAATATTTTGAAAATGATGAAAAAGACAAGAAACTATCTCTTGGTTACATTTTAGAGAAAAGTGGGTTGGTGCAACACTTTATCCAGAATAGTTTTACCACTTTTGAATCCTTGCTTGAAATGAGTAGAGTAAGGCGTATCGGAGCGTTAGTCCGTTTAAGGTTTGTCGATGAGAGACAAATGAA
Source organism: Granulicatella sp. 572.rep1_STHE (assembly GCF_001073445.1). NCBI lineage: Bacteria > Bacillati > Bacillota > Bacilli > Lactobacillales > Carnobacteriaceae > Granulicatella > Granulicatella sp. 572.rep1_STHE. The sequence continues at coordinate 4,213 of NZ_JVBO01000010.1, forward strand.
TTTGGGTGGAACCACGTAGAGAATGACGTCCCATAGTTTGCAGTAGTAAACTATGGGACTTTTTGTTTGATTTAAAATTTTCAAAAGGAAAGAAGGAAGAAAATGTCAATGATTAAAATTACTTTTCCAGATGGTGCCGTTAAGGAGTTTCCAAAAGGAATTACAGTAAAAGAAGTTGCCGAAAGTATTAGTAAAAGTTTAGCAAAAAAAGCATTAGCAGGTAAAGTGAACGGAGAATTAGTAGACTTCGATCGCGCTATTGAAGAAGATGCTTCTATCGAAATCGTTACACCAGACCACGAAGATGCATTAGGAATCTTACGACACTCAACAGCCCACTTATTAGCACACGCATTAACTCGTTTATACCCAGGAATTCACTTCGGGGTAGGACCAGCAATCGAAACAGGATTCTACTACGATACGGATATGCCAAATCAATTAACAGAAGATGCACTTCCAGAAGTGGAAGCAGAAATGATGAAAATCGTTAAAGAAAACTACCCAATCGTTCGTCGTGAAGTAAGCCGTAAAGAAGCGCTAGAAATCTTCGCAAACGACCCTTATAAAGTAGAATTGATTAACGGTTTACCTGAAGATGAAACAATCACTGTTTACCAACAAGAAGACTTCGTTGACTTATGTCGTGGTATCCACGTTCCTTCAACTGGACGTATCCAAGTCTTCAAATTATTATCACTTGCTGGAGCTTATTGGAGAGGTGACTCTAACAATAAGATGATGCAACGTGTTTACGGTACAGCCTTCTTTGATAAAGCAGACTTAAAAGAATTCTTGAAGATGCGTGAAGAAGCTAAAGAACGTGACCACCGTAAATTAGGTAAAGAATTAGACTTATTCATGATTAGCCAAGAAGTAGGTTCAGGATTACCATTCTGGTTACCAAAAGGAGCTACAATCCGTCGTACAATTGAACGTTACATCGTGGATAAAGAAATCAGCCTTGGATACCAACACGTGTACACTCCAGTTATGGCTGATGTAGGTCTTTACAAAACTTCAGGTCACTGGGCTCACTATCAAGAAGATATGTTCCCACCAATGGATATGGGCGATGGCGAATTATTAGTATTACGTCCAATGAACTGTCCTCACCACATGATGGTTTACAAAAACCACATCCACAGCTACCGTGAATTACCAATCCGTATTGCTGAATTAGGAATGATGCACCGTTATGAAAAATCAGGTGCCCTATCAGGTTTACAACGTGTACGTGAAATGACTCTTAACGATGGACATACATTCGTTCGTCCAGACCAAATTAAAGACGAATTCAAACGTATCTTAGACTTAATCCGCGAAGTGTATAGTGACTTCAACGTTAAAGACTACCGCTTCCGTTTAAGCTATCGTGATCCTGAAGATAAACATAAATACTTTGATGACGATGAAATGTGGAACAAAGCTGAAACAATGTTAAAAGAAGCAATGGATGAAATGGGATTAGAATACTTCGAAGCTATCGGTGAAGCAGCATTCTACGGTCCTAAATTAGATATTCAATTCCGTACAGCAATGGGATTAGAAGAAACAATGTCTACAATCCAATTAGACTTCTTATTACCAGAACGCTTCGACTTAACTTACGTTGGGGAAGATGGAGATAACACTCACCGTCCAGTAGTTATCCACCGTGGAGTTGTATCTACTGCAGAACGTTTCGTAGCTTACTTAATCGAAGAGTACAAAGGCGCATTCCCAACTTGGTTAGCTCCAGTTCAAGCAACAATCATTCCTGTAAGTGTGGAACATCATTATGATGCTGCACGTGAGTTAAAAGAAAAAATGGCTCGCTTAGGAATGCGTGTGGAACTTGATGACCGTAATGAAAAAATGGGGTACAAGATTCGTGCCTCTCAAACTCAAAAAATTCCTTATCAATTAGTAATTGGGGACAAAGAGGTTGAAGAAGGTACTGTAACGGTTCGTCGTTATGGTTCTAAAGAAACTAAATCAATGTCTATCGAAGCGTACTTAGAATACGTACAACGCGAGATTGCAAACTTCTCTCGCCCGCTTGAAGACTAATTTTTCAAAGGCTCGTAGCAATACGAGTCTTTTTTGTGCTTAATAATAAAACCGAAGGTTTTGATTTATGGCTAGGTGGTTTAAGAAGAGGATGAGTGCTACTTTAAAAATATAGGGAATTTGTATTTTTTATTGTGGTCTCGTTCTTTCGAATCAATGCGAATGTCTTCATAAAAGCTGTAATGGGATACCGGTTCGAGCCGAAGTCTCTCAGCTTGGGAGTAAGACAGAAGAAAAAATGAACTCACGGTGTGAGTTCATTTTCCTTCGTAGTCTTACCCCCGCAAGGATGATTAGGATTAAGCAAATCATGAATGATGCAGCTTAATCCAATCATCTACTGCGTCTATTTAAAAAACAGTTAATTTATAATGATGCAACTGCTTTTATAGAATCCGCATGATTCTTCAGAACGAGTTTTAAAATTTAATTCGTATTTTTTATAAGGTGAACTATGCTTCTTAGACCGCCATAAATCAAAATGCGGATAAAGAAAGACGAGTCTTACGAAACATTAGTTATCGCTAAAATTGGAGCGTCCGCTGGTGTTGTTATAGAATCCGCATGATTCTTCAGAACGAGTTTTAAAATTTAATTCGTATATTTTATAAGGTGAGCGATGCTTCTTAAATCGCCATAAATCAAAATGCGGATAAAAAAGACGAGTCTTACGAAAAATTAGTTATCGCTAAAATTGGAGCGTCCGCGACCGGTTTTATAGACTACGCATGATTCTCCAGAACGAAGCATTAAAAATTTATTTGTATATTTTATAAGGTGAGCGATGCTTCTTAAATCGCCATAAATCAAAATGCGGATAAAAAAAGACGAGTCTTACGAAAAATTAGTTATCGCTAAAATTGGAGCGTCAGTTGCTGCTTTTTTATGGAGCGCTCGCTGGGGTTTCTGAAACCGAAATAGTGGGATGGGATGTTTGACAAATTTAGGTTGCAAAGTTAAGATAAATGTATTGGTAGATCTCTCCGCTTGTGGAGGGACTTTTTTTATGCGTATATATAACTGATTGAAAAGGAGAGTTTTGATGGTAGTTGAAGAAAAACAAAATCCGTTAGGGTATGAGAAAATTAGTACACTGGTTCGAAAAATGGCGATTCCGGCGATTGTCGCGAATGTGGTAAATGCTCTTTATAATATCGTTGACCAAATATTTATCGGACAAGGAGTAGGGTATTTAGGGAATGCGGCTACGAATATTGCCTTTCCAATTACGACTATCTGTATGGCGATTGGATTAATGGTAGGAATTGGTGCTGCCTCGAACTTTAACTTGGCGCTAGGACGAAAGGAAGATAAACATGCGCGTGAAGTGGCAGGAACGGCAGTTGTGTTACTTTTAACAGCTGGATTAATGATTATGAGTATTGTACTCTTGTTCTTACAACCTTTACTGAATTTATTTGGTGCAACCGATCAAATTTTAGGGTATGCCAGTGAATATGCTGGTATTACAGCGCTGGGGATTCCATTTTTTATGTTTTCAATTGGGTTTAATCCACTCGTTCGTGCAGATGGTAGAGCAACATATTCGATGATGGCGATTATTATAGGAGCGTTGCTGAATACAGTGTTAGATCCGTTATTTATCTTTGGATTTAATATGGGGATTGCTGGAGCTGCTTGGGCAACGGTAATCAGTCAAATCGTTTCTGCCCTTGTATTAGTAGCGTACATTCCACGGTTTAGATCGGTTCATTTTGAGAAGGGCGATTTTAAATTATCATTTGAAGATGTAAAAGTCATTGCATCTCTTGGGTTAACCTCGTTCATCTTCCAAATTTCTGCGACCATCGTTCAAATCACATCGAACAACTTACTTCGTACGTATGGTGCACAATCAGTTTACGGTAGTGATATTCCGATTGCAGTCGGAGGTGTTGTAAGTAAAATTTTCGTTATTTTCATTGCAGTTGTGATTGGGTTAAATCAAGGAGCACAACCGATTTTAGGATTTAACTATGGTGCGAAGAAATATTCACGCGTCCATGAAACGATGAACTTGCTATTAAAAGTCACTTTGATACTGTCGACAATACTATGGATATTATTCGAAGCTTTCCCATTGCAACTCATTCAAATGTTTGGAAGCGGGGACGCTCTTTATTATGAATTTGGCGTTCGATATGCGCGTGCTTACCTATTTTTCACTTTTATTAATGGAATAACTATTATTGTGACAACATTTTTCCCTGCAATCGGAAAAGCGAAATTAGGGGCAATTTTATCTCTGACACGTCAATTATTTGTTCTACTTCCAGTGATGCTTCTTCTTTCAACATTGTTTGGAGTGGATGGACTTATTTTTTCAGGGCCTGTTTCAGATTTCGTTTCATTCATAATTTGTATCACAGTTTATCTCAATCAAATGCGCAAAATTCCAAAGGTGGACGAACTTTTGGTATAATGGTAAGAGGTAACGGAAGGGGTATGATTTATGGAATGGTCTAAATTACTATCAACAAAACGTATTTCTGGGAAAAAAGCGACTCACCGCAATGAGTTTGATGATGATTACAAACGGATTGTAACGAGTCCGGCTTTTAGACGTTTGCAAGATAAAACGCAGGTATTTCCTTTAGAAAGACTTGATTTTATCCATACGAGACTGACGCACTCATTAGAAGTTGCTATGGTGGCGAGGTCCTTGGCTAAAGAAATTGTGATTCTTTTACAGGAAGAAGTTAAAAAGCAACCTGATAGCAGTCGTCAAGAAATGATTGATAGACAAGAAGATGTCTTGAAAATTGTTGAATGTGCGAGTTTAGTTCATGATTTAGGAAACCCTCCGTACGGACATTTTGGAGAAGATATTATCCGTCAATGGTTTAAGAAAAATCTTCCTAATATCTTGAGAGAACGAAGTGATGTTGCTGATGAGTTTTTATCAAGTCCATATGTAAATGATTTTTATCGTTTTGAAGGGAATGCTCAATCCCTACGCATTGTTTCGAAACTTCATGATTTTAAAGGAAAATTTGAAGGTTTGGATTTAACAGTGGCTACTTTAAATACGATTTTAAAATATACTTACCCCTCTTCTTATAAAAAAACAAAGGAAATAACTTCTAAGAAAGTTGGGTATTTCTATTCAGAAGAAGATGCGTTTAAAACAGTGACGGAAATTACGGGAACAGGCACTAATCGACATCCACTGACCTTTATTTTAGAAGCAGCAGATGACATTGCATATTTGGTTGCAGATATGGAAGATGCGATTGGAAAAGGCGTGATTTCTTTTAGAGATGTGCGAGAATTTCTACTAGCTAATTTGAGTAATGATGCATATAACGCACCACATTCCGTTCATACTCGTGAAATATTAACGACTATCGATGAAGAAGTTTTCAGTGTGAATCGTTTCTTTGTGGATTTACGAGATAAATTAATCGATGGAGCACGTCATAATTTTGTGAATCATTATGATGAAATTATGGAAGGAACGTTTAACCAAGATTTATTCAAAAATTCTTGGGCTGAAGATTTATATTTCATCCTTCGAAAACTTTCTGAAGAACAAATTTATGATCATAAAGGGATTTTGAGACTAGAAATTGCTGGCTATACGACGTTGACCTATTTATTAGATAGTTTCGTGCCTTCTTTAGTTGCGTATGACACGAATCGCCAATTAGACTATGTAGAATTGAAGAAGATTGGTATCATTTCTGAAAGTCAGAGACGCTCGTATCATTATTTTGCTAAAGGAAAGAGTGAAGTAGAAAAATTATACTTACGTCTTCTTTTAGCAACAGACTTTATATCAGGGATGACAGATAGTTATTCACATCGCCTCTATTTAGACATGGTTGGAATCTAAATCAGCAAAAAGACCATATATGGTCTTTTTCGGCTCAATATAAAAAAAGAGTACCGCTAATGAAATTGCTTCATTAGCGGTTTATGATTGCTTCCGTTAATTAAATGAGGGTCGTTTTTTCTCCACAGGGATACTAATTTCAACAAAGTTATCTGCATGGATAATATCAAGGCCATCAGGTTCCATATGGAACAAACGATGAACGACAAATTCAATTTCAACATCTTTAATGCGTCTTTTTTTATTTAAGATGACAATATCACGGTGAGTGGCAGCGTCAGCATAGAAAACAGTTGTTTGGCCAAGAGAGTATACTTTGATATAGAAAACATCCGTGTTAGCTAACTGTTCATTGACAAGTTGAGAGTGGGAATTAGTAATATCGATAAGTTTCATTTCAGACACAGCCTCCTTTATTTATGTCGAATATTAATATTATTATACAGCGTTTTTAATATTATTTCATCTCTCTTTTTTTGAAAATTTAATTTTTTTGAAAAAGGATGAATAGCTTGCTCTCAGTAAGATGAAAGTGCTTTTAAAAAATATATTGAAATAGTTGTTAAAATCGAAAAAAAATGGTAACCTTATTAAATGAAAGGGTTGTATTTTTGAGGACTACATGCTCTCGAATGTACATTTCTTAAAACAAAATTTACTTTCAAAGGAGACTTTCAATATGGAAAAGAAAGAATATCATGTAATCGCAGAAACAGGAATCCACGCTCGCCCAGCAACTTTATTAGTTCAAACAGCAAGCAAATATAGTTCAGATATCCAATTAGAATACAAAGGAAAATCTGTTAACTTAAAATCAATCATGGGCGTTATGTCATTAGGTGTTGGCCAAGGTGCTGACGTAGTGATTACTGCTGAAGGTGCTGACGAAGCAGAAGCATTAGCAGGAATTGACGAAACAATGAAAAAAGAAGGATTAGCTGAATAATATGAAACCAACATTACAAGGGATTGCTGCTAGTGATGGTATCGCAATTGCCAAAGTATATACTTTGACTGAACCTGATTTAACAGTGACAAAAGTGACTGTAGAAGATTCAGAAAAAGAAGTTTCACGCTTGGATGATGCATTAGCAGCGTCAATCAAAGATGTCGAATTAATCAAGGAAACAGCTTTAAAAAACTTAGGTGAAGAAGAAGCACAAGTATTCGATGCTCACTTAATGGTTTTAAGCGATCCAGAATTAATTGGACAAGTAAAAGATAGCATTACATCTAACAAAGTTAATGCGGAATCTGCATTAAAAGAAGTAACAGATATGTTTATTTCTATTTTTGCAGGAATGGAAGATAACCCTTATATGCAAGAACGTGCTGCGGACATTCGTGACGTATCTAAACGTGTCTTAGCTCACCTTTTAGGCGTTAAAATTCCTAGCCCAGCAACTATCAAAGATGAAGTGATTATCGTAGCTGCCGATTTAACACCGAGCGATACAGCTCAATTAAATCGCCAATACGTAAAAGCTTTCGTTACTGATATTGGTGGACGTACTTCTCACTCAGCTATTATGGCGCGTTCTTTAGAAATTCCAGCAATCGTTGGTACTAAAGAAGTGACTTCAATTGCTAAAGACGGAGATATCATTATCGTGGATGGTTTATCAGGGGATGTATTCCTTAACCCATCTGAAGAAGTGGTTGCTGAATACCGTGCTAAAGCTGAAGCATTTGCGGCTCAACAAGCTGAATGGGAAAAATTAAAAGATTCAAAAACTTACACTAAAGATGGCCATCAAGTTGAATTGGCTGCAAACATTGGTACACCAAAAGATTTAGAAGGTGTTGTAAACAATGGTGCAGAAGGTGTTGGTTTATACCGTACAGAATTCTTATACATGGATTCTCACGAAATGCCAACAGAAGAAGATCAATTTGAAGCTTACAAAGCTGTTTTAGAAGGAATGAATGGAAAACCTGTTGTCGTACGTACAATGGATATCGGTGGGGATAAAGAGTTACCATACTTACCATTACCACACGAAATGAACCCATTCTTAGGATATCGTGCAATTCGTATTTCATTAAATGAACCTGAAATGTTCCGTACACAATTACGTGCATTATTACGTGCATCTGTATACGGTAAATTACGTATCATGTTCCCAATGATTGCGACATTAAATGATTTCCGTGGCGCTAAAGCATTATTAGAAGAAGAAAAAGCTAAATTAATCGCAGAAGGTGTTGCAGTCAGCGACGATATCCAAGTAGGTATCATGATTGAAATTCCTGCAGCGGCAGTTTTAGCTCACCAATTCGCGAAAGAAGTGGACTTCTTCAGTATCGGAACAAACGACTTAATCCAATACACAATGGCTGCTGACCGTATGAACGAACGCGTTTCATACTTATACCAACCATACAACCCATCAATCTTAACGTTAATCAAACACGTAATTGATTCAGCACACAAAGAAGGCAAATGGGCGGGAATGTGTGGGGAAATGGCTGGAGATCAAACAGCTGTGCCTCTATTAGTAGGTCTTGGATTAGATGAGTTCTCAATGTCTGCGTCAAGTGTTCTAAAAACACGTAGCTTAATTTCTAAATTAACATTAAGCGATATGCAAGCATTAGCAGCTAAAGCGATTAACGAATGTGCAACTGTAGAAGAAGTTGAAGCATTGGTAGCAGAAGCTGTATCTAAAATCTAATAAATAGATAGCCTGAACACCTAAGGGGAACCTTAGGTGTTTTTTATTCGGCGAAATATCTAAGAAAGTATTAAAACTTTTAAATGTATTTTAAGGGGGATATTCTTCAGCATAGGAATGTGGTATACTTTCCTAGAAGAAACAGAGGATAGGAGTTTAAGAGGGATTATCATGAAAAAAAGAATTGAGAATTGGGTCAAAAAGTTAGACTCACTAGTTGGATGGACACTGTTGTTTTATGTCATCATTACATGTATTATCCTGTATAGTATTTTTACTGATTTTACGAACGCGACAGATTTTATATATAATGCTTTCTAAAAAACTGAAAATAGCTGATTAAAGTTGAATTTTGAAGCTATTTTCAGTTTTTTTGCGTTGATTGAGAGTAGAAAGCTTAGTATAATACAATCATTAAGACTTGAGGTGACAGTATGAAAAGAGAAAAGACTTTTCAAATGGTATTAAGTGCGATGTTTATTGCCATTATTATTTTGCAAAGTTTTGTACCATTTTTGGGGAATTTACCCTTATTTATTTTAGATATTACCATTATCCATATTACCGTTATTGTTGGAGGAATTGTTTTAGGACCTAAAGCAGGATTCCTTCTTGGATTTGCATGGGGATTCAGTTCCTTTTTACGTGCGTTTACTTCAGGAAATGCAGTAACTTTTATGATATTTACAAATCCTTTCATTTCAATACTTCCAAGGTTGTTAATGGGAGGACTCATTGCCTTGTTTTATCATAAAATGAACAAAGTAATTACTTATGACAAATTAAGAATGGCTTTGTCAGGGTTTTTAGGAAGCCTGATGAATACCGTTTTAGTTTTAGGCCTGATTTATCTACTGATGGCAGGACAATATGCAGAATTAACAGGAAAGACGGTAGCTGAATTGCCTCTTGTACTTATGGGGATTGTAATGTCAAATGGGATTGCAGAAGCGATAGCGGCGTCTATTATGACACCGATTATTGCATCTGTTTTACTATCGGTTTCTAAGAAAAGAGGATAGTGTATGTGGAAGGGTAAAAACGTAACCGTCTTTGTAACAGGTGGCATTGCCGCGTTTAAAGCTGCAACACTCGTCCGCTTGTTTGTAAAAGCAGGGGCAAATGTTGAAGTAGCAATGACGAAGAGTGCGTGCGAATTCATCACACCATTAACATTTCAAGTGTTAACGAAGAATAAAGTTCACATCGATACCTTTGACGAAGATGAAGCGAATAAGGTTCAACATATTCATTTGGCGGATCAGACAGATGTGGCTATAGTTGTACCTGCAACGGCCAATACGATTGCGAAAATGGCTAATGGAATTGCTGATAATTTCGTTACAAGTACTTTACTAGCAACAACTGCTCCTATTTATGTAGTTCCAGCGATGAATGAACATATGTGGGAAAATCCAGCAACGGTTCGAAATGTGAAGCAACTTGTTGAAGATGGCAAGTCAGTGATTGAACCTGCAACTGGATTTTTAGCTGAAGGCTATACTGGGAAAGGACGTTTACCGGAACCTGAAGAAATTTTTGAACAAATCACTTTTCTGGAAAGCAAAAGAGTAAGTAAGTCTCCTTTGAAAGGGAAGTCAGTATTAATCACTGCAGGCGGAACAAAAGAAAGAATTGATCCAGTTCGCTATATTTCAAATGATTCTTCTGGGAAAATGGGCTATGCATTAGCGAGAGCTGCTGCCGTTTTAGGAGCCGAAGTTCAGTTGATTTCAACCACAAAGCAATTAAAAGTTCCTTACGGCGTTCAAGTGACTTATGTAGAAAGCGCACTTGAGATGCATGATGTAGTCACACATCTGTTTCCCAAAACAGACATTGCTGTGATGGTAGCTGCAGTATCGGACTACTATGTGGCCAATCGTTCAAATCAAAAAATAAAAAAACAACAAAATGAATTAGGATTGACGCTAGAGTTGCTAGAAAATCCAGATATTTTAAAAAAATTAGGTCATTCAAAACGAGAAGAACAAATAGTTATCGGTTTTGCAGCAGAAACGACGAATGTGCTTGAATATGCAAAAGCAAAATTAGAAAAGAAAAAAGCAGATGTCATTATTGCCAATGACGTCTCAAATTCTCGTATCGGTTTTAATTCGGACAGTCACCAAGTCACTTTGTTAACAAAAGATGGACATATAGTGAATCTTCCAGAAAATTCTAAAGAAGAATTGGCTTTAAATATATGGGAAAGCCTTCTTGAAGAAAAAATTATTCATTAAAGTAGAAAATTTAATAAATAATGATTGAAACTGAAAATGTCGAATAGATATTTTCAGTTTTTTGTTTTCAAAAATTTACGATTAATTTATTCAAGATTAATAGAGAAATTTACCTCAAAAGAAGAAAGTATGGTATAATAGGAAAGGTTATCTAGGCATGAGGGGAGAAGTTATGGAAGAAAAAAATTCTTTGCCAGAATTTATGAGGAATGAACTCGTAATTAACAAACAAAAAGAACTTCGACAGAAAAAGGGGTATTTAATTTCAAAACGAATTTTTGATATAGTAGTGTCCTTGCTACTTCTAATTCCTTTATCAATTGTATTTATCATCATTGCAATTGCGATAAAATTAGAAGATGGAGGACCGGTATTTTATAGACAAAAGCGGGTCACTACTAATGGACGTATTTTTAAAATCTTTAAATTTAGAACAATGATTTTAAATGCAGACAAAGTAGGACCATTAGTTACTCAAGATCATGACCCACGAATTACAAAAGTAGGACGTCGTGTAAGAAATTATCGCCTAGATGAAGTGGCACAATTGTTGAATGTACTAATTGGAGATATGTCTTTTGTAGGGGCTAGACCTGAAGTTCAAAAATATGTAGATGCATATACTCCAGAAATGCAAACAACACTCCTGCTGCCAGCCGGAGTTACTTCATTAGCCGCTATTGAATTTAGACATGAGGCTGAAAAAATTGCAAAATGGACAGAGCAAGGGTTGAGCGTGGATGAAGCGTATATCCAACATATCCTGCCTGAAAAAATGCAATACAATATTGATTATTTAAATGAATGTAGTTTAAAAAAAGATATCGCAATTATGGTAAAAACTGTGATTGCTGTTTTAAAATAACTTGGAGGGAACAACATGAAAGTTAGAAATATTCCATTTTCACCACCTGATATTTCAGAAAAGGAAATTAATAATGTAATCGAGGTATTAAAGTCTGGTTGGATTACAACCGGGCCTAAAACAAAAGAATTTGAACGTCAATTAGCAGAGTTTATGGGGACAGAAAAAGTGGTTTGCTTAAACTCAGCAACAGCTGCTCTAGAATTAGCGTTACGTGTACTAGGCGTTGGACCTGGAGATGAAGTGATTGTTCCAGCATTTACGTATACGGCTTCTTGTAGTGTGATTGAACACGTTGGAGCAACACCAGTAATGGTGGATATCCAAGAAGACCATTTTGAAATGAATTATGATGCTCTTGAGGCTGCAATTACTGAAAAAACTAAAGTAGTTATTCCAGTAGAATTAGCAGGTGTCCCATGTGATTATCGTCGTATTTTTGAAGTGGTTGAATCTAAACGAAGCTTGTTTAAGCCAAAGACAAACTTACAACGTCACTTCAATCGTATTGTTGTCGTTTCTGACTGTGCGCATGCGATTGGAACGACCCGCGATGGTGTTTCTGTAGCTCAGTTAGCAGACTTTGCATCCTTCTCATTCCATGCCGTTAAAAACTTAACGACTGCTGAAGGTGGATGTATTACTTGGAATCCAGCAAATGAATTGGATTCTGAAGCGATGTATAAAGAATTCCAAGTATACTCATTACATGGACAAACCAAAGACGCTTTAGCAAAAATCAAACCAGGTTCTTGGGAATATGACATTGTCATTCCAGGATATAAATGTAATATGGCCGATGTAATGGCGGCTATTGGGTTAGGTCAATTAGAACGTTATCCTCAATTGCTAGAGCGTAGAAAAGAAATCGTTCGTCAATTAGATGCTGGATTAGCAGTTGATTCACGTATTCAAGTACTACAACATGAAGGTGAAAACTATCAATCTTCACGTCATTTATATATCACACGCATTAAAGGGGCTTCCTATGATCAACGTGGCGAGATTATTATTAAAATGGCTGAACGTGGAATTTCATGTAATGTTCACTATAAACCACTTCCTTTATTAACAGCTTATCAAAATATAGGCTTCAAAATGGAAGATTACCCAAATGCTTACCGCTTCTTTGAAAATGAAGTAACTTTACCGTTACACGGACTACTAAGTGATGAGGATATTGACTATATTGTTCAAAATTATTTAGAAGTAATTCAAGAAGTGCTTGGACAATAAGAGAGGATGATTTCATGAATAATCGATTTAGAATTTTATTATTATTCATCGTCGATTCGTTACTTGTTGTTGGTTCAGTATTTTTAGGATTTCGATTAGTAACTGAAGGGTTGATTCGTAATATTCACGGATTAACGATTACGGCGATTCTATCTTTAATCGCCTACTATATTTTTTCTTATTTCTTCAATTTATATTGGAGAGATTGGGAATATGCCAGTGTCTATGAAGTCATTACGGTTGTGAAATGTGTTTCTGCAACGGTAATTGTTTCTACAATTTCAGGCTTAGCGTTCTTTGACACGAAAGTAACGTGGCAATTTTTAATCGTATGCTGGTTATTGCTGGTGATTTCAATCGGTGGAGTTCGTCTATCGATGCGTGTGTTCCGTGAATTCTTTGCAGATACTAGCGTTATGGAAAATGCGAAACCTACTTTAATTGTAGGAGCAGGAGCTGCAGGTACTTTATTAGTTCGTCAAATGCTCATGCATCCAGCAATGAGAATGGACCCGATTGCCTTTGTGGATGACGATCCAGATAAACTTCGTAAAGATATTTATGGAGTTCGTATTCTTGGTGCTATTAAGGATATTGAGCGTATTGTGGATACAATGGGGATTACAAAAGTAGTTATTGCGATGCCATCTCTTCCAATCAAGAAACTTAACGAAGTATATGATGTAGCCCGCAAGACCGGTGCAGAATGCGTTATTTTACCAAACATTGATGATGTTATGAGTGGGAACTTACATGTTCAACAACTAAGAAATGTGGAGATTGAAGATTTACTAGGTCGTGACCCAGTAGAACTCGATCAAACGATGATTGAAAAACAACTACGTGGTAAGAAAATCCTTGTTACTGGAGCGGGTGGTTCGATTGGTTCAGAAATTTGCCGTCAAGTAGCGAAATTTAAACCAAAAGAAATCATCATCTTAGGACATGGTGAAAATAGTATTTACCAATTAAATATGGAATTAGTTGGCAAATATTCGCAACACTTCACAATTACGCCAGTGATTGCCGATGTGCAAGATCGAAAACGTATCTTCGAAGTGATGGATAAGTATAAACCGGATGTAGTTTATCATGCTGCAGCACATAAGCATGTACCGTTGATGGAAATTAACCCTCGTGAGGCCGTTAAAAATAACATTCTTGGAACAAGAAATGTTGCAGAAGCTGCTAGTCATGCGCGTGTTAAATCGTTCGTAATGGTATCGACTGATAAAGCCGTTAACCCACCAAATATTATGGGAGCGACGAAACGTCTTTGCGAAATGATTGTGCAAGATATGGCGACTCGTAGTGAATATACAAAATTCGTTGCGGTTCGTTTCGGGAATGTTTTAGGTTCACGTGGTTCAGTAATACCGCTCTTCAAGAAGCAAATTGCTGAAGGAGGACCTATTACGGTAACTCATCCTGATATCGTTCGTTACTTTATGACCATTCCAGAAGCTGCTCAATTAGTCATTCAAGCGGGTTCTCTTGCTCGAGGCGGAGAAATCTTCGTTCTTGATATGGGAAAACCGGTGAAAATTGTAGACTTAGCGAAAAACTTAATTCGTCTTTCAGGATTTAGCGAAGGTGATATTGAAATTAAGTTTACTGGATTACGTCCAGGTGAGAAGATGTACGAGGAATTATTAAATGAAGGGGAAGTAAATCCAAAACAAGTCTTTCCGAAGATTCATATTGGAATTGCAGACAATTCTCAAATTAATCGTGTATATAATTTTATCGAAAATTTTGAAAGTTATTCTGAACAAGAATTACATGATGAATTGATTGATATTGCGAATAAAAAGAAATAAAATAAAAAGGATTGGGATGTTTTGTTCCAATCCTTTTATCATATGACCAAGAGGTGGAAAAATGTTAGTTTCCGTTAATATTAGCGCATATAATGAGCAAGATTATTTGCCAGAAATTTTTGAAAGCTTAAAAAATCAAACGTATCCATTAAAAAATATCGAAGTCGTTTTAGTGAACGCAATGTCGACTGATGGTACGCGTTCTTTAATGGATCAATTCAAACTAGAAAATGAGCACTTGTTTTACGGTGTTAAAATTTTAGACAATCCAAGAAAAACTTTAAACACAGGACTTAATTTAGGATTTAAAAATTCTGAAGGAGAGTGTTTCTTAAAGATTGATGCGCACTCCAAAATTCCAGTTAATTTTATTGAAGCGAATGTGAAAGTCATTGAATCTGGAGAAAAGGTTTGTGGAGGAAGAAGACCGACTATCGTACAAGCAGATGATGATTTTTCAAAAACGCTACATATTGTTGAAGAATCTGCGTTAGGGAGTAGTATTGCTAACTACCGTAAAGGGGATGAGAGTCGTTATGTAGATTCTGTGTTCCAAGGGATGTATCACCGTGATGTTGTAAATCAGGTTGGATATTTTGATGAAAAACTAACTCGTACAGAAGATAACGAATATCATTATCGTATTCGTAAAAATGGATTTAAAATTTGGTACGATACATCAATTGAATCGTTTCAATATATTCGCCCAACATTGTCTAAAATGATCCATCAAAAATTTGCTAATGGATATTGGATAGGATTAACGTCGCATGTTTGTCGTGATTGTTTATCTCTATTCCATTTTGGGCCCGGAGTATTTGTGGCAACTTTATTAGTTTTAATGTTGTTAACGCCAATAAGTTTTGAGCCGCTCGTGACCGTATTTTCGCTATATATATTAGCGGTCTTAGGGTTATCAGCGTTTGAAATTTCGAAGCAAAAATTTAACCCTACATTATTATGGATTCCGTTGATTATGATAGCCATTCATTTTGCATATGGAATAGGAACCATAAAGGGTTGGATTTTTGGGTTTCAGTTTAAAAAGGATTATTTTAACGAAGAAGTTAATTCTTAAAAAACTATAAATACTCATGAGTTCAGGGGAATCTATGGTATAATTAACTGATTGTATAGTTATTGGAGTGGAATGAATGAGAGTGAACGAAGAAAAAATATCAAATAGAAGAAAACAAAGAAAAAGTAAAAAAAATAGAAAAATTATCCTTACCGTAGCAATCGCTATTGTTGCTGTTCTAATTGCGGGAGTAGCATATGCATGGAGCCGTATTTCGCAAGCAGAGGATGCGATTCATCAGGAAGTAGATACGCTGCAACTAAGAGATAAAGAATTAACAGATGATAGTAGTTTTTCAGTATTACTTTTGGGGATTGATAATGGTGCCTATGGCCGTGATACAGAAGTGGGCCGTTCAGACACAATGTTGTTGGTAACCGTTAATCCAAAACAAAAGAAAACAACGATGATTAGTATTCCACGTGACTCTTATACGGAGATTATCGGGTATGGGACTTTTGACAAATTGAACCACGCGTATGCATTTGGGAAAGAAAAATTTGCGATTAATAGTGTTCAAAATATGTTAAATATCCCGATTGATTATTATGTAACAGTAGACATGCAAGGCTTGATGGGGCTTGTAAACGCAGTTGGGGGATTAGAAATTACTCCTGCATTGACATTTACTTATGAAGATGAGTCGTTTACGGAAGGTGTGACACGACATGTAGATGGAGAAGCAGCATTACGATATGCACGTATGCGTTATGATGATCCAGAAGGAGATACTGGTAGACAGAAACGTCAACAATATGTGATTCAAAAATTAGTCGAAAAATTACTGTCATTAGGTTCAGTAACGAAATATGAAGAGATTTTAAAAACTTTAGAAAATTCAGTAAAAACGAATTTTACAGTTGAAAAATTATTCCAAATTGTGCAAACTCACAAAGAAGCTCTTCAACATTTTGAAACAGATACCATTAATGGGGACGGAGCGATGATTAATGGAATTTATTACTTTGTCATCCCAGAAGAAGAAAAATTGAGAATTTCGAATGTACTGAGAAAATCACTTGATTTAGAAACAATTTCTGAATTGCAGCATATTGAGACAAAAGAAACACAATCAACTGTGGATATTCAAAAAAATGCGCCACAGCAAAACTCACCAGTACAAGAAAAAGAAGACACTTATGTAGAGCCAAATGTGACTCCAAATTATAACTATAACTACAATAACAATAGCAATTACAATAATAGTAATTCGAATAATAATGCTGAGGAAAATGATGCAACGCCTTCAACACCGTCAAGTGCGGCGGATACAAGTGCAGCTACACCAGTTGCTCCTGCTACAAGAGCTCCTGAAGTAACAGCAGCTCCAGAGCAACCTCAAACCCAGGTTCCAGCAACACAAGCAGCACCTGTGACCCAAGAACCGGTAAAGCCAACTCAGCCAACTAAAAACCAAAATCCATAGAAATAGTATTGGAGTGAAACGATGAACGAATCAAATGAATGGAGTAGACAAAGCAGACGTCAACAAAAGAAAAAGAAAAAAGGCCGTGTAGCATTTGTATTCATCTGTCTTTTTGCAATTATTGCGGTTCTAGGAACGTATTATGCAAGTAAAATTAATAATACGATTAATACGATTACTCAAAGCGTTGGAAATCGTACAGAACAAGAAGCCAATGAGATTATAAAAAATGCTAAACCAATTAATGTTTTGCTACTAGGAATCGATAATGGTGCATACGGACGTACCGAAGAAGACGGGCGTTCTGACACGATGTTACTTTTAACAATTAATCCTACTACTAAAAAATCTCAATTATTAAGTTTACCTAGAGATACTTATACTGAGATTGTCGGGACAGGTGGGTATGATAAATTAAACCACGCCTATGCATATGGGAAAGCTCCTATGGTAATCAATTCTGTAGAAAAATTGTTGGATACAACCATTGACTTTTATGTTCAAATTAACATGGAAGGATTAATGGAGTTTGTTGATGCGGTGGGTGGAATCGAAGTGACGAGCCCATTAACCTTTACATATGAGGAACGAGCATTTATCCAAGGAAAAACAGAAACACTAGACGGAGAAAGTGCCTTACGTTTTGCACGTATGCGTTATGATGATCCAGAAGGAGATTATGGCCGTCAAAAACGTCAAAGAATCGTTATTGAAAAATTAGTTGAAAAACTAATGAGTTTTAGCTCAGTAGCAAACTTTGAACAATTAATGAATGCTGTTAGCAAAAATGTGAAGACTGACTTACCAATTGGACAAGTAATGGCTTTAAAAAATACCTATGGTCCAGCTGTAACCAGTCAAAATTTAACACAATCATTTATTGAAGAAAGACAATTATTGTTGACTAATAATGCGGGAGAACAAATTTATTATTCTTATGCAACAGATGATGTCTTGTTAGAAAATAGTAATTCTATCCGTAAATTGATGGGACAACCAACTGTTAAAACTTATCCATTATTACAAGAAAGACAAGATTTATATTATTTAACAACTCCTTAATTGGAGAATAAGAGGTGTAGAAAATGATTTATGCAGGGATTTTAGCCGGTGGTACCGGAACTCGTATGGGAATCCAAGAAATGCCAAAACAATTTTTACCATTAGGAAACAAACCAATTATTATTCATACAGTTGAAAAATTCTTGTTTGTTCCAGATGTAGATGTTGTCTATGTGGCTGTTCATCCAAACTGGGTGAGCTACTTCAATGATTTATTGGACAAACACATTTTGACAAATAAAGACAAAATCCGCGTGGTGAGTGGCGGGGGTAATCGAAATGATAGTATTTTAAGTATTATTTCAGATATTAAGAATAGCAGCTCGTTTTCTAGTGAAGATGTACTGATTACACATGATGCGGTTCGTCCGTTTGTTTCATACCGCATGATTGTGGACAATATCGAGGCAATGAAAAACTTCGATGTTGCGGATACGGTAGTAATAGCAAATGATACCATTGTGGAATCCGTTGATGGTAAAGTGATCTCTTCCATTCCAAACAGAACACATATGTATCAAGGTCAAACTCCTCAAACATTTAAAATCCAAGCCTTCACTGATTTGTATGATGGTTTGGCAGATGATGTCAAAGAAATTTTAACGGACGCTTGTAAAGTATTCGTGGTGAATGATGTAAAAGTAGCTCTTGTCGAAGGAGAATACTCTAATATCAAAATTACGACCGTTACGGATTTAAAAATTGCGCAAGCGATGTTAGGAGAGATTTAAAATGATTAATCGAGTGTATCAACTCATTCGCCCATCGTTTTTCTCAATTAAATATGAAGATGTATCTTTTTATGAAAAAGATACTGTAGTCGTAAGACCGAATTACTTAGCCTTATGTCATGCAGATCAACGGTATTTTCAAGGGACAAGACCTGCTAAAATTCTTCAAAAAAAATTACCGATGGCATTGATTCATGAATGTTGTGGAATCGTTGTTGCGGACCCAACAGGAACCTATAAGCCAGGAGATCATGTGGTAATGATTCCAAACCAACCACCACGTGACTTTGATCATAATACTGAATTTTACGAAAACTATGTGAATGGAACATACTTCCGTTCAAGTGGTTACGATGGATTCATGCGCGAATTTGTAACGATTCCAATCGACCGCGTTGTGAAATATGAAGAGGTCCCAGATAAAGTTGCTGCCATTTCTGAATTCGTATCAGTGGGAGTTCATGGACTTCGTCGTTTTGATAAAGTAGCCCATAGTCGTCATAATCGTATTGTGGTTTGGGGTTCTGGAAGTTTAGCGTATGTCGTAGCAACGATTGCGAAAGCAAAATTCCCTGAATCAACAATTATTGTAGTAGGGAAAGATCCAGAAAAATTACGTTTATTCTCATTTGTGGATGAAGTATATGATGTGAGCAATCTTCCGGAAGATTTTACCTTCGACCATGCGATTGAATGTGTGGGTGGAAGTGGAACACAAGATGCTTATCGCGAAATTATCAGACATATTCAACCTCAAGGAGCAGTTGTAATGATGGGGGTTAGCGAGTTTGAAGTTCCCCTAAATACACGAGATATTCTTGAAAAAGGATTGACATGGGTCGGCAGTTCTCGTTCTGGTCGTAAAGATTTTGAAGAAGCTGTTCAATTCATGTCTGATCCAAAAGTACATGCACGTTTAAATTTAATTATTTTTGAATCCAATCCAATTCAAGAAATGAAAGATATTTATCATTTCTTTGAGGAAGATAAATTGACGCCATTTAAAACAGTGGCAAAATGGGATATTTAAGAAAGTGGGGAAACAATGGAACCATTACAGGAGAAATGTTTAGAAATGGCAGAATATTTTGTGTCATTTTGCAAACAACATGAATTATTATGTTATTTATGCGGTGGTGGGGCCATTGGAGCACTTCGCCATAAAGGATTTATCCCGTGGGATGATGACTTAGATTTCTTTATGCCACGAAAAGACTATGAAAAACTCATTGAATTGTGGCCTAAAGAAGCGGACGCGCGTTATGTGATGTCAAACAGTGACGAACATTACTTAGACCGTAATTTATTCGTAACGATTCGAGATAAAGAAACGACTTGTGTGAAACCATATCAACAAGATTTAGAGATTCCGCATGGTTTAGCGATTGATATCCTTCCATTAGATTATTATCCAAAATCAGAATCAGAACGTAAGAAACAAGTGAGATGGGCACTGATTTATTCATTATTCCGTGCACAAACGATTCCAGAAAAACATGGTGGTTTGATGAAATGGGGAAGTTTATTCCTATTAGGATTATTCCCAACACGTTCATTACGCTATAAGATTTGGAGCAAGGCTGAGCGCGAGATGACAAAGTATACTCGTGAAGAAAGTGACGGGATTACAGAGTTGTGTGCAGGCCCTGGTTATATGAAAAATAAATATCCAATTGAAAGTTTTGAATCGGCATTGTTCCTACCGTTTGAACAAACAGAGATGCCAATTCCTGTTGGATATGACGCTTATCTAAAAACAGCATTTGGAGATTATATGACACCTCCTCCTGTTGAAAAACAAGTTGCACATCATGATGCTGTATTTGTTGATTTAGAGAATGGATATGAAAAATATAAAGGGGAGTATTATGGAACCAAAAATTAGTATTATCGTTCCTGTTTATAACGTTGAGCAGTACTTAGAACGATGTGTAGAATCTTTAATGAATCAATCCTATAAAAATATTGAGATTCTTTTAATTAATGATGGTTCTACCGACAATAGCGGAAAGCTTTGTGATGAAATTGCGAAACGTGATTCACGAATTATCGTCCACCATAAAGATAATGGTGGGTTGTCCGATGCCAGAAACTACGGTGTTGATAAAGCGACTGCTGATTTCGTTGGATTTGTGGATAGTGATGACTATGTTGATGAAGATATGTATGAAGTCTTACTCTCAAATCTTTTAAAATATGATGCGGAGATTTCTTTCTGTCGATTATATGATGTTTATAACGATCAAGTTCTAAAAGATGAATCAAAGAATGAACCTTACTTAATGACAAGTGAAGAAGCCATTAAGATGGTTCTTGAGGCAAAGATATTTTCAGTAACTGCAGTAAATAAACTCTATAAGAAGAGTTTATTTAATCAAATCCGATTTGAAAAAGGAAAAATTGCTGAAGATGCATTTTTAATGGTGGATCTTTTAAGTAGATGTCAAAAAATTGCAGCTACAGAAGTTCATAAGTATTATTATATGCATCGTGAAAACAGTATTACTACACAAAAATTCACTCCGAAATTTTTAAATGTGATAGAAGCCTATGAAAAGAATGCAAAAATAGTTGCAGAAAAATATCCTAATTTACAATATCAAGCAGATACTCGTATCTGTTGGGCTTATTTCTACGTTTTAGATCGTCTTTTAAAAGATGAAGCGTACAAAGATAGTGCTTTAGAAGCTCAATTAATTCAAAATTTGAAGAAGTATAAGAAATTTATTTTAGGAAATTCTTTATTCAATAATAAGCGGAAATTATCATTCTTATTACTATTGATTCATAAGAATCTATACAAAATAATTATTAAAAGAGTTTAGGGAGTAAACATAAGATGTTAAAATGGCTAAAATCAACAATGGCTCATTTATTAGGGAACCACAAAGAGAAAATTTTAAAGTTGCCTATTATTAAAAACTTAAATGATTTAGCAAATAAGAAGATTGATGGAGACCGTCAACTCTTATTGAAAGAAAATGCTCACCAAATTTTGAAAGAGTTTGAAGAAGTGAATCGTCAGTTAGGACACAAAATTTGGATTGAAGCTGGAACTTTACTAGGTTATGAAAGAGAAGGGGCTATTTTAGCTCACGATATCGATATGGATTTTGCAATGATGAGTCCCAAAGACTCGAATGAATTAGAAACCATTATTGAGTTTTTATCAAAAAGAAATTTTGTATTGAATCGTAAATTAATCTATCAAAATCAAGTGAAAGAAATTTCGTTTTCCTATAATGGGTTAAATGTTGATATAATTTTGTTTGACCGAGTAGACGATAATGTGATTTCTACGACCATGATTTGGTACGGAATGAATGCATTAAATAAACCTGTCAATGTTGAAGCTTTTTATTATGAACTACCTATGGAAGACCTTAAAGAAGTCACTTTTATGGAAGCAAAAACTTATGCGCCAACAAATGCAGTAGATTATTTGAAAGCTTATTATGGTGAGGATTATTTGATTCCAAATACCAATTATGATTGGCGTCAAAATAAGATCTATGTTCCTGTAGATAGTAAAGAAGCAAGAGTAGAATTGATTTAAAACGAAAGAGAGTGTGCAATGAGTAAAAATAACATTAAAGTGAATGCAATAGCGAGTACTTTAGTGAGAATACTAAATATTATTTTTCCATTATTAACAGGACCTTATTTAACAAGAATTTTGGACCCAGAATTATTCGGAGAATTTAATAAAGTAAACTCATTAGCTGCCTGGTTTATTCCTTTTGCTGGATTTGGGGTTTACAACTATGGGATTCGTCTGGTTAGTGGAGTAAGAGAAAATAAGGCTAAAGCATCTCATAATTTTTCTCTTTTATTTTATGCTAGTACATTGAGTTCAATCGTAGTTACATTGGTTTATATTCTGTATATTTGGTTTGCAAATCCTAATAACATGCTATTATACGGGATTTTTATTTTCCAAATTATTGTACAGTTCCTATATGTTGAATGGATGGCAGAAGCGTTCGAAAGCTACAATTTTATTTTGTATAAGACGTTATTTGTTCGTGTATTCATGTTAGTTTCCATCTTCGTATTCGTAAAAAATAGTGACGACATCATTCCTTATGCAATGATTATGACAGTAGCAAACTTCTTAAATTATTTTACAAGTTATATTTATATTCGTAGGAAAGTGAAATTAGTTCGCATTCCATTAAAGGAATTAGTAAAAGTATTTAAGCCTTTGTTTTCAATGCTACTACTTGCAAATGCGAATATGTTATATACGATTTTGGACCGATTATTCCTTTCTTCAGTAAAAAATAATCTTTACATCAGTTATTATACGATATCACTTAATTTATCGATGATGATTACGGGTGTAGTAGTTTCTATTATTATTGTTAGTATTCCGAGACTGGCTAAGTATAATGCCGAAGAACAGTTTGAAAAATTTAATGATTTACAGTTAAAGACAAGTAGACTTTTTCTATTCCTAGTGATTCCGATTTCTATGGGATTAGCCTGTGTTAGTCAATCCATTATATTCTTGTACGCAGGACCGAAATATATATTAGCTGTACCGACTATGATTATTTGTTCGATTCGAATTTTATCATGGACTTTAGATACGATTTTTGCAAATCAGATCATTTTCCTAAAAGGACATGAGTTGAGTTTAACAAGAATTTATTTTGTCGGTGGATTCTTCAATTTGATTTTTAATAGTGCGTTATATATTTTCGGTATAGAAAATCCAGAATATTATATTTTAACGACTGTGTTTGCGGAAGTTATCGTATTATTTTTAGAAGTTAAATTTATTCGAGATCGTTCTTTATACGATATTCGTAAGATAAAAAATAATTTTATACGATATACAATTGCTTCCTTACCTTTTATTGCAATTAAATTAGCCGTTGATTATTTCATTCCATTTGAATATAATTTAACGAAAGGCTTTATGTTAAATACTGGATTGGTAATTGTAGGCTGTGTCGTCTATTACGCATTATTTGCTATTATTTCAGGCGATATTAAAAAAGTAATTAAACTTTAAGGAGGTAAAAGTATACAAGGTTATACAAACTGATTATGAAAATTTTAGACTTTTTCGAGCAAAACTATTTTAAACTTGGAATATCCTATCTATTGTTCTTCACTTTATATATGATGACGAGTATTATTGTTCCACTAAATTTTTTCAATGCTAATAGTTATGTAACAATTTTATTAAGTGGATTAGGAGCACTTTTCGGACTTTATAATATTGTTGTGAAGAAAGCTTTGACTAAAACCAGAGGAATTCGACCTCTAATAGTGTTATTTGTTGTTATCATCATTTCATTAGTGGTGAATATGAAGTACGGATATATTGATAATGTAAAAGACTTAATCGTGTTTTTCGTATATTTCTTTTCAATCTATCCATTTATTAGTTTTATTACTAAAGAACAAGCCAATCAAACTTTATTAAGTGTTGGTGGTGTTCTAGCAGTGTTATCTACAGGGGCGGTTATCGCTTCTCTATTCCAATTTGTGACCTTTGATGGTTATATTATTGAATCCTATAAAGGGAACGTGTTTCGACAAGGATTTATCGATTCTCGTCTGTTTGGGGTATTTACAGATCCTAATATTCAATCTGTGGTTTCACTATTAACCATTACATATTTAGGGTATTTACAAAATAAAGTTTCTAGACCTTTAAAAGTCCTTCTTTATTTAGCAATATTCTGTAACTTTACTTATATTGTCCTTTCTGGTTCTAGAACGGCTTTAATTATTATTTCTGCAGTATTTGTATATATTTTTATCGTTGCAATCTGTAAGAAAGATCGAAAAAAACAAGTTCTAAATGTAATAATGTTTGGTTTAATTACTTTTGGATCATATCATTTAGTTTACCAAGGCTCTCAGGTGATTCTAAAGGCCAATACACAGGTTATTACTAAGATTAATCAAGAACATAAAAATACCGGGAATTATAAAGTTTTAGCAACATTGCAACGAAATGATACCGATGCGAAAAACATTTCAAATAACCGTTTTTCAATTTGGCAGGATGCTATTAAATTCTCAGTGAAAAGACCGATTTTTGGATATACTTCTGGGAAT
The DNA here is from genome assembly GCF_001073445.1 of Granulicatella sp. 572.rep1_STHE. Classification (NCBI taxonomy): domain Bacteria; kingdom Bacillati; phylum Bacillota; class Bacilli; order Lactobacillales; family Carnobacteriaceae; genus Granulicatella; species Granulicatella sp. 572.rep1_STHE. The sequence continues at coordinate 29,314 of NZ_JVBO01000010.1, forward strand.
TGGGAAAAAATTGCAAAAGAAATTGATCCAGATAGCTATATTGTTAAAAAGAGCTATAGGGTCCATAACGGATATTTAGAGATTTTATTCTATAGTGGATTCATTGCCCTACTGGCATTCTTCTGGTATGTAGGAAAACCTATTATCAAAACGATCGTGAATGAATTAAAGACGAATAGTCAAAACCTAATTATAGAGTTTATCTTGATTGGATTAATCATCCTAGGTGTGACCAATATGTTTATTAGTGCAACAATGTATGGTTTTTCAATCTTGGGATTAGTGTTACATTTATCGATTAGCTATTTAAATAATGGGTATTTGCCTCAGTTAGAAACTAAAGGCAAATAAAAAGGTCCGGCAGGAATTATGAAGTGCACCCCAAAAGTTAGACACAAAATCTAACTTTTGGGGTGTTTTTATTATGAAATTA
>NZ_JVBO01000011.1:0-1287 GCF_001073445.1 Granulicatella sp. 572.rep1_STHE
TTTAACGATTTGATTATTATTTTGTTTAGATATTTGATATGCAACTATTTTCTTTGTGCCATAGTCTAAAACTGCACTTAAATAAGCTTTTTCTCCCTTTCCATACTTTAATTCAGTAATATCCGTTAATAGTAGAGCCATTGGCTCGTATTCTTTCTTAAATTCTCTATTTAAAATATTAGCTGCGGTGTATTCTTCAGAGTTGGATTTATAACGATAACGTTTTTTTCGTATAATTGCCTTTAATCCCATTAGTTTCATAAGACGCTGAATACATTTATGATTCACCTTCGCATTTCTATAATAGTTTAAATAGATTGTGATACGACGATATCCATATATACCTTGAACAGATTCATATACTTCGTGTATTAATTCCATTAAACGACGTAGTCGTTTTTCAGATTCCGAAGGGACACGATTTAACCATTTATAATAGCCAGCTCTACTGACTTTTAACACTTTACACAATTGAGTAATATGAAATCCTCTTTTACTTAATTTTTTAATCGTTTGATATTCCGCTTCAAATCTCGTCTGGCAAACATCAGCTCGCTTTCCACTTCTTGTAATTTTTTTAGTGCGGCATTTTCTGTTTCTAAATATTCGTTTCGTGCCTTTAATATAGCCATTTCTGCACGAATACGCTCAGTTTCTGTCTGTATATTATCTGGTTTTCGTTTTCCTCGACTGTCTATTAATCCATCAGGGCCATATTTTTGATATTTTTTTACCCATTGATACACCAAGTTGTACGAGATGTTATATTTCTGTGCAGTTTGTTTATAGTTTAATTGATTTTGAATACAGTCTTTGACGATAAGGATTCTTTCTTCGTGCGATGTTTTTCTATATTTCATAGTGTATACCTCTGGCTTAGGATAGTAGGCCTTCGTGGCCTCACCATTAGTATACTTAATAATCCAATTTCGTACAGTTGTAACAGAAGGAATATTATATTTTCTTGTGATTGCCGTTAAATAGGTTTTCGATTCTAAAAACTCTTTAACCACCATTTCTTTAAATTCATTTGTATAAGTGTTAAACCCATCTCTATCTTCTAAAGCAGAAAGTCCATATGCTTTATATTTCGAAAAATACATATTAAATGTTCCAGGTGAAATCCTTAAACCATATTCACTACGCAACTCACGAAAAGGCACACCATCTAAATACAATTCTATGAATCGTTCTAATTCTTTTGCAGTATGTTTCTTAGCCAATCTAAAAAATACCCCCTCTAAAGTAGTTTACTTTTTTAGTGTCTACTTTAGAGGGAGCATATCA
>NZ_JVBO01000012.1:0-48311 GCF_001073445.1 Granulicatella sp. 572.rep1_STHE
TCGAAAAGGAAATTGTTATGATAATTGCATTATAGAAACGTTTTTCGCCAGAATGAAGAACGAAATGTTCTATGGTTTGGAAAAGGAATATTCTACCTTTAAGGAATTTCAAACGGCAGTTAAAGATTATATAGATTATTACAATAACAAAAGAATTCAAGAAAAAACAAAATGGATGTCCCCTGTTCAATACAGGGAAACATCCATGCGTTCAGCTTAATTATTAATGTGTCCAGGAATCTGGGTACATATCATGTTTGTGAGTTCCTTTTTCAGTTTAACTGAAGTAGAAAAATACCATATATGGTATTTTTGTTAATCGATTTCCATGCAAGCAACGATTTGTTCTACATTGAGAATATGGGTAATCCCAGTTTCTTGCTCTAAGAAAACAAAGTGATTATTCATTTGGATAGGACTTTTAATCAATCCGTTTTTAGTAAAAGTAATCAAATTCCCAGCCTTGTCATATTTTTCGAAGTGAAGAACAATCGGTGTCTTAAAATAATAACTATGGTGAATTTGTTCCACTACATCAATCAGTGGCATGATAGTTGGTTTAAAGAAGATGTCTCGTTCTTCATATTCTTCTTCAGAAACGTGTAATTTGTTTAATAATGGTTTGATAAATGATGTGAATGGTGTTTTGCGTTGTTCCATTTTCGATACCTCCGAACATTTGTTTGCATATTTATTATACGAACAAATGTTCTAAAAAGCAATAGAAAAGAAAAAAATTTCAAAAAAAAGATGTGTTTCTTCCTATTTATAAAGTTTCATTTTGCCCGAGAATACTGGTAAATTATCGTTTGATACCTAGCAAAAGAAAGTTTATAATGGTAAGGAAAGCATTTTACTATTCGTGAAAACGAATGGATTGGAGGTGTCACATGAGTCAAGAGATTCTAAATTCTGTTTTAGCGATTGAATCTGAAGCGAAAGCGTTGAAGGAAAAATTCGACGAAAAGCTTTCTGAAACGAAAGCAGCAACAGATCAAAGAGTGAATGAAGCAAAATCGAATATGGAACAATCGTTAGAAGTTTACGCTAAGGAGTTGAAAGAAAAAAATCAACAAAAGAGAGTGGCTTTTGAAGCGAAAGTGAAAGAGGAAGAAAAAGCAGAAATTCATGCGTTAACAGAACGTTTCAATAATCTGAAGCAGGATTTAGTTCAGGATACTGTGAAGGAGGTGTTGAAGAGATATGGCGATAGCTAAAATGAATAAAGTCATGTTAATTGCTCCTACAGAAAAGCAAAATGACTTATTAGATGCTATTCAAGAATTACAATCTTTAGAAGTAACCTCGCTAGAACAGGCAAAAGAACTATTTATACAAAAATCCATCGTTTTAAAAGATGCTGATGAACAAGAAGTAAATACTCTTCAACAACAGTTCGAAGGAATTAATGCAGCGATTGCTTTTGTTGAAAAAAATCAAAAGCAACCTTCAATGATTCAAAAGTTAAAAATTGCAAGAGAACAGTTTACACTCTCTGAACTTCAAGAGGAAGTTTCAAAGTGGAATACGGATGAGCTCGTTCAACATGTTGAAAATATTCGTTCTTCTTTACGCAAAAAAGAGGATGAATTAAAAGAACTGAGAGAAAAAGAAACGCTGTTACGTAAGTGGAGTGTTCTTGATTTTTATCCAAAAGATATTTTCAAACATCCTTATACGAAGACAAAGATGGGTGTCATTCCTCAAGCAGTGGATAATGCATACTTAGAAATTTTGAAGAATAGTGATCTGATTTCTGTTCATGAAGTGTATCATACGCGTGAGGAAATCGGACTTCTTGTGACCTATCCAAGAAAGGCACAATTAGAAGCCAAAACAGAACTTGCTAAAGCACATTTCAGTATTGTATGGTACGCCTTTGAGGAAGCTCCTTCTATTGAGTTAAAGAAAAATCTGGAAACGCAAAAAGCCGTTGTTGAGGCTAAAAAGAAAGTGTTAGACGACTTACAAGAAGAAAAAGATCTTCTTCGCAAGTTACAGCTTTCTGCCGAAGTTACCTATAACGAATTACAAAAAGAACAAGCCAAAAATGAATTAGTGAATGGTCAACATGTATTCGTGCTTCAAGGATGGTTAACTACAAGAGCAGTCGATGACGTTGAAGTTCAACTCAAGGAAAAATTAGGAGAAGGCGAATATGTCTTCTTACCACTCGAGATTGCTGAAGAGGAATACGAAGAAGTGCCAACGGTTTTAGAAAACAATGCCTTCTTACAACCATTCGAAAACCTAACAGAAATGTATGGATTACCAAAATACGGAGAATTAGATCCAACTCCTTATACTGCGCCATTCTATCTTGCATTCTTCGGAATGATGGCAGCGGACTTAGGATACGGAGCACTTCTCTGGTTGGGAACATTCATCATGTTGAAGTTCTTCCATTTTGATAAAGGAATGAAACGCAACTTGAAGTTCTTCCACTTATTAAGCTACCCCGTTATGATTTGGGGGATTATATTTGGATCAGCATTTGGTGCGGATTTACCATTCCAGCCACTATCACTCTCAAATGACCTTATTACGATTATGATCTTATCGATTATCTTCGGGGTTATTCAGATTATGGTCGGCTTATCACTAGGGGCTTACTCAAATCTAAAGAAAAAAGCATATGCCGATGCTTACACGAGTCATCTTGGATGGTTAGCCATTATTACAGGTATCATTCTTTATGTATTAGGCTCAATGGTACTCAATATTTCTTGGATTGCGACAATCGGTTCATCGATTGCGATTATCGCAGCCGTTGCGATTGTAGTCGTAACTGTCCTAACGAGCGAAAACAAGTGGGGCGGTTTAGCGAGCGGTCTATATAACTTGTACGGAATTAGTGGATACGTAGCAGACGTCGTGAGTTACACGCGTTTAATGGCTCTAGCTGTATCAGGGGGAAGTATCGCAAGTGCGTTCAATATGTTGGTAGGATTCCTTCCACCAGTTGCACGTTTTACAGCAGGTATCTTCTTAATCGTAGCCTTACAAGGGTTGAATATTTTCCTTTCATTCCTTGGAGCTTACGTTCACGGCTTACGTCTACAGTTCGTTGAATTCTTTGGTAAATTCTACGACGGTGGCGGACACGCATTAAAACCGTTCAAAACATATGAAAAATACGTTGATATGAAACAACAGAAATCAGAATAAATGGAGGAAATATAATTATGACAAACTGGTTAACATTTTTCGCTGAAAATGGTGGAGGGCAAATCTTTGCTGCTCTAGGGATGGCAATTGCCATTATCTTCTCAGGGATTGGATCATCGAAAGGGGTAGGGATTGCCGGTGAAGCAGCTGCTGCCTTAATTAAAGAACAACCTGAAAAATTCGTTCAAGCATTAATCTTACAACTATTACCTGGTACACAAGGGATCTACGGATTTATCGTTGCCTTCTTCATCATGATTAACATGTCAGCTTCAATGACTTTAGCAGCTGGTTTATACTTATTCATGGCAGCTTTACCAATCGCATTCACTGGTTTATTCTCAGGGATTGCCCAAGGTAAAGTAGCAGCAGCAGGTGTACAAATCTTAGCGAAAAAACCTGAAGAATCAACTAAAGGGATTATCTTTGCCGCAATGGTTGAAACTTACGCAATCTTAGGATTACTTGCTTCTATCTTAATTATCATTAACAAAGGTTAAGAGGAGGGGTATTCTTGAAAGATTTAGAGCAACTAAAACAACTTATTCTAGCGGATTTAGAAAAAGAATCAAAGCAGCGAATTGAGGTTGCTACTAAAGAACAAGAAGAACGTATCAATCAAATGAATGCACAATATTCGCAACAAGAAATGGCGAAGAAAACTGCATTAAAACAAGAAGCAAAATCACAATACGAAAAAGAGCAACAGACTATTTTGAACGCAAGTAAAAAAGAAGTCTTGCGCGTTAAACGTGAACTTCTTGAGAGTGTATTTGAGGACGTTCTACAAGTAATGTCTACCTGGAGCGGGGAAACATTACGTCTCTTTATCGAGTCAGCTATTCGCAAATTACCAAAAAAACAACAAACAACACTTACTTTTGGAGAGGAAACTGTTTCTCGTTTGAGCGAGGAAGACAAAACTGCGTTAACTTCGCAATTTAATTTCGTTCACATCGACGCAGCAACTCTTCCAAAGAAAGCAGGATTTGTGTTGAAACAAGAAGGTATCGAATATAACTATTTATTCGAAGCATTAATTGAAGATTTAAAAGAAGAATATTCACCTATCTTAGCTAGAAAAGCATTCATTGGGTAAGGAGGGATGGAATGAATGATTTAGCCTATTCAGGAGTGAATACGACCGTTCGTATTCTTGAACAGCAATTACTGTCCAAGGAACAATTGAATGGGATTCTCGTATCTAAATCCTTACAACAAGCATTAGAAGCCTTGCAAAAGACAAGTTATGAGGTAGATGTACAAGAAGTTCTCGAATCAAGACAGTTCGATCCAGTCTTAGATGCCCATTTGAAGCGCAACTATGATGAGGTGTTAGAACTCATTCCGGATGCATCACTGCTTGATGTATTCTCGATTCGTTACACTTACCATAATTTAAAAGTTCTTCTGAAATCGAAGTTCTCTGGAAAAGACTTAAAGCATTTATGTGTTCCGTTAGGTCGTTATTCTTTCGAAACCTTAAATCAATTAGTCGAAACTCAAGATTCACTCGATGTACCAGATATTATGATTGAAGGTGTTCGTGAAGCGTATGCTGATTTTGAAAACTTTGGCCGCTTAGAAGCTGCCGATGTATTTATGGATCGCTACTATTTCAAACATCTTCGACTCATCGACCGTACTATGAATCAAGAAGTCATCCATCAAATCGTGAACATTATGATTGATTTGGAGAATATCACTATCTTAATCCGTGCTGCAAAGCAAAAACAATCACGCTCATTCTTAATTGGGGTATTGTCTAGCGAAGGAACAGTCGATAAGACATTATTAATCGACGAAGTGCTTGAAAAGGGCACAGGGGCTCTTATTGACCTATATCGTCATGTTCCATACTATGACAAGATTGTTGCGATTTTAGAACAGGAAGAACATCCAGTTTTTGCATTGGAATTATTAAAAGAAGAATTGATTTATCACATTCTAGAAGAAGCAACTTTTGAACCATTTGGACCACTGCCAAGTCTTGCGTATATTCATGCGTTAGAGATGGAAGTGAAAAACCTTCGTCTATTACTGGTTGGTGTGGACAATGAGTTTACTGAAGAACAATTAAGAGAAAGGATGCGACCAGTTTATGTCTCATAAAATTGCCGTAGTGGGCGACAAAGATTCCATCCTTCCTTTTAAAATTTTAGGGTTTGACGTGTATCCTTGCCATGAAGCGCAAAGTGCACGCAAGACGATTGATGAACTTGCTGGAGATCAAGTTGGGATTATTTATGTAACGGAAGCTATTGCTAGTCAGATTCCGGAAACAATTCGTCGTTATGATGCAGAAATTTCACCAGCCATCATCCTTATTCCAAACCATAAAGGATCTTTAGGAATTGGAAAATCAAGAATTCAAGAAAATGTTGAAAAAGCGGTTGGACAAAACATCTTATAACCAACCAATTAAACCTAAGGGAGGTACCTCAGTGAAGATCGGAAGAATCGTAAAAGTATCAGGTCCTCTTGTGACTGCTGAAGGAATGGAAGATGCGAATATTCAAGATATTTGTCGAGTAGGACATTTAGGCCTTATCGGTGAAATCATCGAAATGCGTAAAGATATCGCATCGATTCAAGTATATGAAGAAACTTCAGGAATTGGACCAGGAGAACCCGTCGAAACAACAGGGGAAGCATTATCTGTTGAATTGGCGCCAGGGATTGTATCTCAAATGTTTGATGGGATTCAACGTCCCCTCAATAAATTTAAAGAAGTATCACAAAGTGACTTCTTAGTCCGCGGTACAAACGTGGATCCACTTGACCGTGAAAAAGAGTGGGAATTCATTCCTACACTAGCTGTGGGTCAAGAAGTAGAAGCCGGAGACATTATCGGTTATGTACAAGAAACAAAAGTTGTACAACATAAAATCATGGTGCCTTATGGTGTTAAAGGAAAATTAACGAAAGTGGAAGCCGGAAACTTCAAAATTGAAGATACAGTGTACCAAATTGAAACAGAATCAGGCGTACGTGATTTCAACTTAATCCAACGTTGGCCAGTACGTCGTGGTCGTCCTTATAAAGTAAAGAAAAATACGGAAGTTCCAATGTTAACAGGACAACGTGTTATCGATACTTTCTTCCCAGTAACAAAAGGGGGAGCAGCAGCTGTACCAGGACCATTCGGAGCTGGTAAAACAGTGGTGCAACACCAAATCGCAAAATGGGCAGACGTGGATATCGTGGTATACGTAGGTTGTGGAGAACGTGGAAACGAAATGACTGACGTATTGAATGAGTTCCCAGAATTGATTGACCCAACAACGGGCGAATCGATCATGGAACGTACCATCTTAATCGCAAACACTTCTAACATGCCTGTAGCGGCTCGTGAAGCGTCTATTTATACAGGTATCACGATTGCGGAATACTTCCGTGATATGGGTTATAACGTAGCTATTATGGCGGACTCAACCTCACGTTGGGCAGAAGCGCTTCGTGAAATGTCTGGACGTCTAGAAGAAATGCCAGGGGACGAAGGTTACCCAGCATACTTAGGAAGCCGTATCGCAGAATACTACGAACGTGCTGGACGTGTTGAAACATTAGGTAGCGATGGCCGTGAAGGTACCATTACAGCAATCGGTGCCGTATCACCTCCAGGGGGAGATACTTCAGAACCTGTAACACAAAATACATTGCGTGTAGCTAAAGTATTCTGGGGATTAGATGCAACATTGGCCCAAAAACGTCACTTCCCATCTATGAACTGGTTAACATCTTACTCATTGTATGATCCAGAAGTGGGTAAATACATGGACGAAAACGTTCATGCAAACTGGTCTGAATATGTGCAACATGCCATGAACACTTTACAAGAAGAAGCAAGCTTAGAAGAAATCGTTCGTTTAGTTGGTCTTGAATCATTATCTGAACGTGACCGTTTAACAATGACGATTGCGAAATCTCTTCGTGAAGACTTCTTACAACAAAATGCATTTGACGATGTCGATACATTCACCTCTCGTGAGAAACAATATCGTATGTTAGAACTCATCTTGACATTTGAAAAAGAAGCGCGACGTGCGATGAAACTCGGTTCATACTATGCTGAGATTATCGACGGAACAGAAGATGTGCGTGACCGTATCGCACGTTCAAAATATATTCCAGAATCTGAAATTGCTCGCTTCGATGAAATCAGAGAGCAAATTAAAACAGATATCGAAAAAACAATTCAACATGGAGGGATGACACATGCTTAAAGAGTATCGTACGATTAGTGAAGTTGTTGGCCCTTTAATGATGGTTGAACAAGTCGAAGGCGTTAAATATGATGAGTTGGTTGAAATCCAATTACAAAATGGTGAATTACGTCATGGACAAGTACTGGAAGTAAACGAAGATAAAGCAATGGTTCAAATTTTCGAAGGACCTAGCGGTATCAACATTCGTGATACAAAAGTACGTTTCCGCGGTAAACCATTATCATTAAACGTATCTGAAGACATGATTGGTCGTATTTTCGATGGGATGGGGAACGTCATGGATGACGGCCCAGAAATCCTTCCAGAAGCGACTTTAGACGTAAACGGACAAGCGATTAACCCAGTTTCTCGTGACTATCCGGATGAATTTATCCAAACAGGGATTTCTGCGATTGACCACTTGAACACTCTTGTTCGTGGACAAAAATTACCAGTATTCTCTGGTTCAGGGCTTCCTCACAAAGAGTTAGCAGCCCAAATCGCACGTCAAGCGACTGTATTAAATAGCGACGAAAAATTCGCGGTAGTATTTGCTGCAATGGGGATTACTTTCGACGAAGCAGAATACTTCATGGAAGATTTCCGTAAGACAGGGGCGATTGACCGTTCAGTCATGTTCCTAAACTTAGCCAGCGACCCAGCGATTGAACGTATTGCGACTCCAAAAATCGCATTAACAACAGCTGAGTACTTAGCCTTTGAAAAAGGAATGCATGTACTGGTTATCATGACAGACATGACCAACTATTGTGAAGCGCTTCGTGAAATTTCAGCGGCTCGTCGTGAAGTTCCAGGACGTCGTGGATACCCAGGTTACTTATATACAAACCTTTCTACTATTTACGAACGTGCAGGACGTATCGTTGGAAAACCAGGATCAGTAACGCAAATTCCAATCCTTTCAATGCCTGAAGATGATATTACTCACCCAATTCCTGACTTAACAGGATATATTACAGAAGGACAAATCATTTTGGACCGTGCTCTTGATAAACAAGGGATTCAACCTCCAATTAATGTATTACCTTCATTATCTCGTCTAAAAGATAAAGGTTCAGGTGAAGGAAAAACTCGTAAGGACCACGCCCCAACGATGAACCAATTGTTCGCGGCTTATGCGACTGGTAAACAAGCTAAAGAACTTGCAGTTGTATTAGGAGAATCTGCATTATCAAAAACGGATAAGAAATATGTAGAATTCACAGAACGCTTTGAACGTGAATATGTTGGACAAGGTTTCTACACGAACCGTTCAATCCAAGAAACATTAGACCTTGGATGGGAACTTTTATCAATCCTCCCTCGTACGGAATTGAAACGGATTAAGGATGAGTTATTAGATGAATACCTTCCGGAAGGGGAGTGATTCCTTTGACACGATTGAATGTCAAACCAACCCGAATGGAATTGACGAAATTAAAGCATCGTCTTGTCGTGTCAAAAAGGGGGCATAAACTCCTAAAGGATAAACAAGATGAGTTAATGCGTCAGTTCATCGAATTAATTCGAAAAAATAATGCGTTACGTGATGCGGTTGAAACTCGTCTCGTAGAAGGAATGAAGAGCTTCGTTCTTGCAAAGGCAACATTAGAAGAAGCTTTCATAGAAGAGCTTGTGGCGATTCCACCCCAAAGCGTATCCTTAGATCTTCAAGAAAAGAACATTATGAGTGTATATGTTCCAGAAATGAATTTCACTGTGAAAGATGAAAATGAGGAAAGTGACTTCAAATATGGTTACTTAAACTCAAATAGTGAGATTGATGATTCTGTAGAGCAAATCTCAGATGTGTTAAATGATCTACTAGAGTTGACAGAGATTGAAAAAACTTGCCAACTTCTTGCAGATGAAATTGAGAAAACAAGACGTCGTGTAAACGCCCTTGAATATCGATTGATCCCACAATTAGAAGAAACGATTTACTTTATCGAAATGAAACTTGAAGAAAATGAACGAGCAAGCATTACCCGTATTATGAAAGTCAAAGATATGGGACAAAAATAAAATGAGGTCCTTAGCACTATTTGTGCTAAGGATTTTTTTTGCGTTTAAGTTTTGTTAAATAATAAACAAAATGGAAGCGGTTTAAAAAAGAGCAAAAAAGTATAAGTAAAGAGCAAGAACGTTCATGTGCCAAGATTATTAAAATGCTAAAATTATTTATGGAAACGTTTTTATAATATTAAGGAGGGGTATTATGTATAAACACAAAAATATGGAGAAGAGACAGCGCTTCTCTATAAGAAAGCTCACGGTCGGAACTTGTTCTGTGATTATTGGGGCTTTCTTTTTTGGCACACTTCAACCTGTTTCTGCTACTGAAGTAGCTGGAACAGAAGTCGTTGCAACTGCAACTGAAAATGCGCCAAATCATGAAGCTGTACAAAATACTGAGGAGAAATCAGGGGAAGCGGTATCTGAAGTAACAGCAGCAGACACGCAGACACCTAAGAATAGCTCCGAAGAAAAACCGGTTACGGAAGCTTCTGCCAAGGAAGGTACTGAAGCAACTTCTCAAGGAGGAACTGGAGAAGTAACCAATAAAGAAGAAAAAGCTACTGAAGCAACAGCAACTGAACATGTTGAAACGGGTAAAACTGAAACAGGTGCTAAAGCTGAGGAAGCAAAAGAAAAAGAAGATAAAACAGTAGAGAAAAAATCTGAAGAAGAAAAAGCTGCAACAGCTGCTACTGGAGAAAATAAAGAAGCAACTGAAAAAACAGCTCCAACGAAAGAATGGGATTCTTCTAGTAGAGTAAAAGGGAAAGTAGAGGTTGTTGAAGAAGGTGGCGTTCGTTACAATAAATTAACTTCAACATCATCTAATGACAACGGAGCCAATGAAGCTTTATTCGAAAAACAAGGCTTACAAGCAGATGAAGAAGGAAATGTCAACATTGATTTAACCTTTAAAGCCAATACAGCACCTGCTGAAACTCGATTTGGTGTCTATCTAAAATATAAAGATAATGACAACAATATCTTTGTAGGATACGATAAAGGTGGTTGGTTCTGGCAATACAAAGGACCAGGTGTAAACACTTGGTATAGCAAGACTCGTGTAGAAGCGCCTGCTATTGGTGAAGAAAATCATCTTTCTATTGTTTATAAAAAAGATGGTCAATTAAACGCAACGAATAATGGACAAAACTTATTTAGTACTGAGGTTGTCCCAGAGGCAGTGAAAAATTCTTTAGCGGGTATCAAAAAAGTTTACTTAAAAGCAGGTACTTGGGGATCAGAATTAACTTCAGTATCGATTAAAGCTGATAACCAAGAAAATGTAAGACAAGATAATGAACCAAATAATCCAGTGGATGATGGTCTTGCTAGAAACGACCAAGATGTTCATTATGAAACGCTACAATCTGAAACATTAAAAGCGATTATTGATACTGCGTTTCCACGTGTGAAAGAATATGAATTAGATGGTAAGACATTAACAGGTCAAGTTCAAAAGATTGATAAAATGTCTATCAATGGCGTTTTAGTAAAACCAGAAGTTCAATATCGTAAAATTGACGATAAAACAGCTGAGTATGTGATGACAGTAAGAAATGATGATGAATTCATCAATGCTGAGATTACTGTTAAATTACAATTAGTTGGAAACGAAATGCATTTTGACGTTACTAAAGTAGTCAATAAAAATAACGTTGAAATGGGCAAACCGGTAGACAATGTTCGTAAACTTATTCAAACCATTGAATTCCCTGGAAATACACTTGTTTCAGTAGGCTCTAACAAACAAAATGCCAAATTTGATGGGGCTCAAATGTCTACAAACACTCATAGATCTGGAGATTACCATTTAGATTTACACTCTGGAAAAATGAATGAGTATACTTATGGATTTATGTATGGATTTGTTTCCTCAAATGAATTGTCAGCATCTGTTTGGAGTAACTCACAATTCACTTATCAAGGAAATGACTTTGCACGTCTAACTACTGCATTACAAAGAGTAGAAGGTGTGAACTACTTAGGAATTCAAAGTTCACCTTATTGGTATCAACGTGCTTATAAGAATTTGGTATATCCTGAATATACTTTAGAATTACCAAGTTCAAAAGTTGTTATTACAAAAGATTTAAATAAAGATAATGTCGTGGACTGGCAAGATGGTGCGATTGCATATCGTAATATCATGAACAATCCAAAAGGAGCAGAATCTGTTCCAGATTTAGTCGCTTATCGTATTGCGATGAACTTCGCTTCTCAAGCGCAAAACCCATTCTTAATGACTTTAGATGGTATTAAGAAGATTAATTTGCACACAGATGGCTTAGGTCAATCAATCCTTCTTAAAGGATATGGTAGTGAAGGTCATGACTCAGGTCACTTAAACTATGCAGATATCGGTAAGAGAATTGGTGGAGTTGAAGACTTCAAGAAACTGTTAGCAAGAGCAAGAGAATACGGTGCAAAAATCGGTATTCACGTAAACGCTTCTGAAACATATCCAGAGTCTAAATACTTTAGTGAAGCGATTCTTCGTAAGAATCCAGACGGAACTTACATGTATGGTTGGAACTGGTTAGACCAAGGGATTAATATTGATGCTAGCTATGACTTAGCTCACAACCGTCTCCAACGTTGGAAAGAATTGAAAGAAAAATTAGGAGAAGGACTTGATTTCATTTATCTAGACGTATGGGGAAATGGACAATCAGGAGATAACTCTGCTTGGCCAACTCATATCATCTCTAAAGAAATTAATTCTCAAGGTTGGAGAATGACAATTGAGTGGGGTTATGGTGCGGAATACGATTCAACATTCCAACACTGGGCAGCTGACTTAACTTACGGTGGATATACACTGAAAGGAATCAACTCAAATATCACTCGATTCATCCGTAACCACCAAAAAGATTCATGGGTGGGAGACTATCCAAGCTACGGTGGAGCAGCAAACTATCCATTACTTGGTGGATACAATATGAAAGACTTCGAAGGATGGCAAGGTCGAAGCGACTACGAAGGATATATTCGTAACCTCTTCGAAAATAACATTATGACGAAGTATTTCCAACACTACAAAGTATCTAAATGGATTAATGGAAACCCAGTTGCAATGAGCGACAATGGTCAAAATTATAAGTGGACACCAGAAATGGAAGTACATTTAACAAATGACAAAGGGGACGAAGTGAAAATCGTTCGTCAATCTAATGATCCAAATAGTCCAGATTACCGTAAACGTGTGACGACATTAAATGGCCGTGTCATCGAAAATGGTGGTAGCTATTTAGTTCCATGGAACTGGGATGAAAATGGTAAACCTTTAACAGGTGACAAAGAAAAAATGTACTTCTTTACAAACACAACTGGAACAACAGAATGGACACTTCCTGAAGATTGGACTGGAGATAAAGTATACCTCTATCGTTTAACAGACCAAGGAAAACAAGATGTTGTTGAATTAACAGTTGGCGCAGATCGTAAGGTTCAAATTACAGGGGACGCATACCAACCATATGTACTTTATAAAGCTCCTCAAGGCAAAAAGACAATGGTATGGAGTGAAGGATTACACATCTACGACCAAGGTTTCAACAGTGGAACATTAGATCATTGGGAAAAAACAGGAGATGCAGAACATGCAGAAATTGTGAAATCTCAAGGTGCAAACGAAATGCTTCGTATTCAAGGAAACAAACAAAGAGTAACCTTGAAACAACGATTAACTGATTTGAAACCAAATACGAAATATGCAGTTTATGTAGGGGTAGATAACCGTAGTGATGCTCGTGCAGATATTACAGTTCGCGTTGGCGATAAAGTAATTTCAAATTACACGAATAAATCAATTGCGAAAAACTATGTTCAAGCACATGCTCATAACACATTGAAAAAGAATGCAACAATCGATAATACAAGTTACTTCCAAAATATGTATGTATACTTTACTACAGGGGATGATGTTTCTAACGTAACATTAGAACTTGGTCGTGATGCTGATGAAAAAGCAACTTACTTCGATGAAATTCGTGTGTTTGAAAATAAATCAGTCATGTATGGTGATAACCACGATACAGGTTCTGGTAAATTCAAACAAAACTTTGAAGAGGTGCCTCAAGGAATCTTCCCATTTGTAGTTGGGGATGTAGAAGGGGTTCAGGATAACCGAACTCACTTATCTGAAAAACATGAACCATATACTCAACGTGGATGGAATGGTAAGAAAGTCAACGACGTAATTGAAGGGGATTGGTCATTGAAGACAAATGGTTTATCAGGATATGATAAACTTGTTTACCAAACAATTCCTCAAAACTTCCGCTTTGAAGAAGGTAAAACTTATAAAGTAACTTTCGATTACGAAGCAGGATCTAATGGGGCATACTCATTCGTAATTGGTAATGGAGAAAATAGTCGTCGTAGTAAATTAACAAAATACGATTTAGAAAATACTTGGGAAAAATCTTCAAAACCTAAGAGAGTAAGCTTCTACGTAACAGGTGAAAAAGGTGGAAACACTTGGGTTGGTATTTACTCAAATGCTCGTGGTGCCGATACAAAAGGTGACACAAATAATAACGAAATCAACTTCAAAGGTTATAAAGACTTCATGATGGATAACCTTGAAATTGAAGAAATCAAACTAACTGGTAAGATGATTGTTGATGATGCATTTGAAAAGAACACACCTGTCGTTAACGGAAATTACAAATCTGAATCTCTAAATGCGTATAAAGATGCAGTTGCTGCTCTATTAGAAGCTGAAGATGATATTAGTATTGAAGATGCAAAAGCTTTAGTACAAAGAGTGCAAGAAGCAAAAGACGCTCTTCAAGAAAAACGTACAAGTCCTACTTGGGATGATATTGCCGACGGAGGAATTGAAGCTCCTTATGAAAATGTAGATAATCCTTACTATGCATTTGATAACAATCCAAATACATTGTGGCATACACCATATGGAGTGGATAGCTTAGGACAATCTCTTAAAGTAACATTTAAGAGTCCACTTGAATCAACTCGCTTTGAATATGTACCAAGACAATCTGGTGCAAATGGACGTGTGATGAGCGGAAGTTTAACAGTTATTGATGAAAATGACAAAGAACATCACTTTAGCTTCCAAGGTTGGAGAAATGATGCTAAGACGAAGGTTGTTAACTTTGGTGCTCCAATTAAAGTGAAGAAAGCCATCTTTACTGGTAATGAAACTTATGGGGACTATGGACATATTTCTGCTGCAGAATTACGCTTTGTATTACCAGTGGAAGCCGATACTCCAGTAGATGAGTCAGCGCTTAAAGCAGAAATCGATCGAGTAAGTAAAATTGACCGTAAAGAAGTGAAAGAATACTTAGCTGGACTCATTGCTTATAAAGAAGGACTTGCTGAACAAAATCTATTGACACCAAATGCGGTTCAACGATTAGTGGAAGAGTTGAAAGAAGTGAAGGAAACGGAAGAGCCTCAACCAAATCCGGACCCAGAGAAGCCAACTCCAGATCCAGAGAAACCAACTCCAGATCCAGAGAAGCCAACTCCAGATCCAGAGAAACCAACTCCAGATCCAGAGAAACCAACTCCGGATCCAGAGAAACCAACTCCAGATCCAGAGAAGCCAACTCCGGATCCAGAGAAGCCAATTCCAGATCCAGAAAAACCAACTCCAAATCAACCAAATATCGAATTACCTCTATACGAAACAGAAGGTGTGAAGGTAACGATTGATAAGAAGACAGGTATTGCGAGATTTGAAGACGAAAATGGAGATACTCCAGTAGTTGTTGAAGTTCCAACTAAATACTTGGATAAGAAGATTAAGATGCTTAAGGTTGAAAAAGTAAGTGGAACGATTAAGAGCCTTGACGGAAAAGAATACCAAGCTTATGAAATTACTTTTGCGGCAAAAGATGGAAGTGCTGTAGCGGTAAATGGAGAAGCAAAAGTTACTTTCCCAGTAGATAAAGAAGTGGATAATGCATACTTTGTAACTGATGATAGAGAAACTGCTAGCCCAATTAAATTTACTAAAGGGGAAGCCAATTCTGTAACATTACATGTAGGTCACTTTAGTTTATATGCAGTAACATTTAAAACTGCATCGCCTGCTACACCAAGTAATCCAGTAGTACCTTCTAACCCTTCAACACCAAGTAATCCGACAGCACCAGTGAATCCATCAGCGTCAGATAGTTCTTCTGCTCAAGTAGATTCTGGCACTCAAGCAAATCGTGGTGGTGTAGTAGCTGCAGCAAACGAAGGTGGTAAAACACCTGCAGCTCCTGCTCAACAAGCAAGTGCTAAATCTGAAAAAGAAGCTTTACCAAATACAGGTATTGAGGATGCAACTCCTGGTCTAGTAGGAGCAATCCTAGCTTCACTCGGTGGATTAGGATTAATCTTTACGAAAAAAGGTAAAAAAAGAGAATAGGAAAGAAACAATCATTGCCTATAAGGGCCCACCTAACCAGCCCTTATAATCATGAAAAATAGTCTGCCCTCAAACCGGTTCACAATGTGAGCCGGTTTTCTCCTTTAAAAAAGCAAAATGTTGCAAAATCATTTGAAATAGCGTAAAATTTATCTATTCGATGAAGAGAACAACTTGTATAAATATACTTTGTAGAGAGCCGATTGTAGGTGGAAGGTTGGCAGTCCCTATTTATAACGAGAATCATCTCTTGGAAACTTTTCTGAAATACATGATAGATTAAGAAGGGTCGCTTAAATGGCGTTAGCAATTTACCTAGGCAAATGAATATCATTTGTAAATATGGGTGGTACCGCGGAATTGATTTCGCCCCTGCTGTTTGCAGGGGCTTTTTTATATTTTGCGGAACAATGATTGTAAAAGAAGTCTAATTAAGGAGGAAAATTGATGAAAATGAAGGAAACCTTACAAATTGGGAAAACAGAATTTCCAATGCGTGGGAACTTACCAACAAAAGAAGTAGAATATCAAAAAGAATGGGAAGAAGCTGATGTATACGGACAACGTCAAGCGAAGAATGAAGGGAAACCATCATTCGTTCTTCATGATGGCCCACCTTATGCTAATGGTGCACTTCATATGGGACATGCCTTAAACAAAATTTCAAAGGACTTTATTGTTCGTAGTAAATCAATGAGCGGATTCCGTGCGCCGTATGTTCCAGGATGGGATACACATGGACTTCCAATCGAGCAAGCTCTTGCGAATGCTGAAGGGGTTGACCGTAAAAAATTATCGATTGCTGAATTCCGTAAATTATGTGCGGAATACGCATTACGTCAAGTGGACAACCAACGTGCGGAATTTAAACGTTTAGGGGTTACAGGGACATGGGATAATCCGTACCTAACACTTCAACCAGAATTCGAAGCAGAACAAATTCGTGTATTTGGTAAAATGGCGGAAAACGGCTATATTTACAAAGGGTTAAAACCTATTTACTGGTCTCCATCAAGTGAATCTTCACTTGCCGAAGCTGAAATCGAATATAAAGACGTAGAAAGCCCATCTATTTATGTGGCGTTCAAAGTCAAAGACGGAAAAGGTGTTGTACCTGATGATGCGTCATTCGTTATTTGGACAACAACTCCTTGGACACTTCCAGCAAACTTAGGAATCTTCGTACATCCTGACTATGTATACGCAGAAGTGAAAACTGAAAAAGGTACTTTTGTAGTAGCAAAAGAATTAGTGAACTCACTTGCTGAAACTCTTGGTTGGGAATCAGTGGAAGTAGTAAAAGAATTCCGTGGAAATGAATTGGAATATGCAACAGCATGGCATCCATTCTACGAACGTGAATCACTAGTGATGCTAGGGGACTACGTAACGCTTGATGCGGGTACTGGTTTAGTTCACTCAGCTCCTGGACACGGGGAAGACGACTTCTACTATTCACGTAAATACAACTTAGATGTATTATCACCAGTGGATAACCAAGGTCATTACACGGCGGAAGCTCCTGGTTTTGAAGGAATGTTCTATGCTAAAGCAAATAAAGTCATTACAGACATGTTAGCTGACAATGGTTCATTACTAAAACTAAGCTATTTCGTGCATAGTTACCCACATGACTGGAGAACGAAGAAACCAGTAATCTTCCGTGCAACTCCACAATGGTTTGCGTCAATCGATGCTTTCCGTCAAGATATTTTAGATGTGATTGAAAATGATGTGAAATGGTACCACCCATCAGGTCAAGTCCGTATTTATAACATGGTTCGTGACCGTGGCGACTGGGTAATCTCTCGTCAACGTGTATGGGGTGTTCCACTTCCTGTATTCTACGCTGAAAACGGAGAACCAATCATCACTCCAGAAACAACAGAACACGTTGCTAAATTAGTGGAAGAATTCGGTTCTGACGTATGGTTCGAACGTGAAGCAAAAGACCTATTACCAGAAGGATTTACACATCCAAGCAGTCCAAATGGTACATTTACAAAAGAAATGGACATCATGGACGTATGGTTCGACTCAGGTAGCTCACACGCTGGTGTATTAAGCATTCGCCCAGAATTAACATTCCCAGCTGATTTATACTTAGAAGGATCAGACCAATACCGTGGATGGTTCAACTCAAGTTTAACAACAAGTGTAGCGGTTCATAAACAAGCGCCTTATAAAGCAGTTCTTTCTCAAGGGTTCGTAATGGACGGGGAAGGCAAGAAGATGAGTAAATCTCTAGGAAACGTCATCTCACCTGCAAAAGAGATGCAAACAAAAGGGGCAGACATTATTCGTCTATGGGTATCTTCTGTGGACTATGAATCAGACGTACGTATCAGTACTGAAATCTTAAACCAAGTCTCTGAAGCATACCGTAAGATTCGTAACACAATGCGCTTTATGTTAGCGAACACTACAGACTTCGAACCATCTAAACATGCCGTAGCGTTTAAAGACCTACGTAGTGTGGACCAATACATGATGATTCGTTTCAATGATGTTGTGAAAACTATTGAAGAAGCGTATGAAAGCTACGAGTTCTCAACTATTTACCAAACAGTGATGAACTTCTGTACCGTTGATTTATCACAATTTTACTTAGACTTTGCAAAAGACGTTGTGTATATCGAACATGAAGATAACTACGAACGTCGTGCAATGCAAACAGTCATCTACGATATTTTAGTGAAATTAACGAAATTACTAAGTCCAATCTTAGTTCACACGAGTGAAGAAGTTTGGAAACACTTGAAGGAAGAAGAAGCTTATGTTCAATTAGCTGATTTCCCAGCAGTTGAAAATTACGAAAACAAAGAAGAAGTATTAACACAATGGGCTGAATTCTTCAAAGTTCGTAACACTGCTTTGAAAGCTTTAGAAGAAGCTCGTAACGAGAAATTAATCGGTAAGAACTTCGAGGCAAAAGTAACGCTTTACCCATCTAATGAAGTTCGTGCTTTATTAGAGGGCTTAAACACCAATGTCGCTCAATTATTCATCGTCAGTGAATTAGAAGTGGCTCAAGAAGGAGTTGAAGCTCCATCGAATGCTGTTGAAGGCGAAGGCGTGAAAGTCGTTGTTGAACATGCCAAAGGTGAAACTTGTGAACGTTGCCGTGCTGTGAAGATTGAAGTAGGAACATTAGAAGATGCGCCAACTTTATGTCATCGTTGTGCAGCAATTGTGCGTGAACACTTCCCAGAAGCATTAGTTCCGGAAGCAGAATAGTAAAATTTTAACTGAGACTGAGAAATTCGGCTCAGTTTTTTTGAATAAAA
Source organism: Granulicatella sp. 572.rep1_STHE (assembly GCF_001073445.1). Lineage (NCBI taxonomy): Bacteria > Bacillati > Bacillota > Bacilli > Lactobacillales > Carnobacteriaceae > Granulicatella > Granulicatella sp. 572.rep1_STHE. Next base: position 19,077 of record NZ_JVBO01000012.1, read on the forward strand.
ATCATATAAAAATCGGCCTTAAGTACCATGTTTAACAAGATGAGAATGATACAATAATGCTATAAGGAGGGAATGCCATGAAACAGTGGTTTAGACTAATAAAATTGAGCTTTTTTATCTTGTTAACGTATAGATTGGCGGATTATGTGGATGGCTCAATGAAAAAAGGGATAGTAGTAACTGTTTTATTACTTGCCATTTTCTTTTTTGTTCTATTTCCTCGAGAGATGGAGGTTCAATCATTTTTTGAAAAAACAAAGAAACCTTTGAAAAAGACTTCCACTAAAGTACAAGAAGGGTATGAACAATCTGGACTTTCCAAACAGGATATTGAATATTTCAGACAAAAAATGGCGGTCGTAAAAGATCAAATCAACGAAATTGAGGACAATATCCAAGGATATACAAAACTCAGAATTATTGCGAATCGCTATAATACTTCAATAACAATGAAGGATTACTTTAGAGAACTTGTGGCAAATCCAGAGAAATTACCAGATGCAGATTTGTTTGTGCATACTTGTGTACCTTCGCTAAAAGAAATGACCTCAGCTTACCGGAAGATGAGTGAGCAACCCGTTAAAGGAAGTGAAACTTATCAAACGTTGCAAGAATTGGCTGAAAAGATTGAACTCACTTGTGAGAAGTTAGAAGAAGATTATTTACATTTCCAAGAAGATAGAATTCAAAATTCTGAAGCAGAAATGGACTATGTCTCTCGAAAGATTCTAGAAAAAGGTAAAGGAGCAAAATAAAATGACAGAAGAAAAAACTAGCATGGTAGATGCCCTCATTCAAAATCCCTTTGGTGAGGATGTTGTGAAAAATACAAGTTTACAAGATGTTTCGGCTGATTTTCCACAAGAACAAGTGGAACCACAAAAGGCTTTGGTGGATTCATTGCCTGAGAAACAACAAGAACAGGCTCGAGCTTTAGCGAAACAAATCGATGAAAAAAATATGCAAGCCATTATTAGTTATGGTGCGGGAGCTCAAAAGCAATTAGGGGAGTTTTCACATTCAATGCTTGCCCATGTTCAAAATAAAGATACTGGCGAAATTGGCGACACCTTAAATGAATTGATGATGCGCCTCAACGAGACGAATCCACAAGATTTAGTGGCAGAGGACTCTAATATTTTCCGTAAAATTTTTGGACGTGTGAAGAAATCTATTTACGAAATGCAATCGAAATATCAAGAAGTTGGATCTCAAGTGGATAAGATTGCTGTGAAATTAGACCATGAAAAAAATGGCTTATTAAATGATAATTTATCTCTTGAACAGCTCTATCAACGGAATAAAGAATTTTTTGAAGCATTAAGCATCTATATTGCTGCAGGGGAATTGAAAATTGAAGAAATGCAACAACAATTAATTCCTGAAGCCATGAAGAAAGCACAAGAAACTGGAGATCAAATGGATGTACAAACCGTTAATGATTTGCATCAGTTCCTTGATCGTTTGGAAAAAAGAAATCATGACTTGAAATTAACGCGCCAGATGACGATTCAACAAGCTCCACAAATTCGCTTAATTCAAAATACGAATCAAACATTAGCAGAAAAAATTCAATCTTCTATTACAACAACGATTCCTTTATGGAAAAATCAAATTGCGATTGCAATGACATTACTTCGTCAAAAAGATGCGGTTACAGCGCAACGACAAGTGTCTGAAACAACGAACCAATTAATTCAAAAGAATTCGGAAATGTTGAAAATTTCGACGATTGAAACAGCTCGTGAAAATGAACGAGGTATTATCGATTTAGAAACACTTCAAAAGACACAACAAGACTTAATTGAAACGTTAGAAGAAACGATCTTGATTCAACAAGAAGGTCGTCAAAAACGTAGAAAAGCAGAATATGAATTGACACAAATGGAGCAAGAACTTCGAGAAAATTTATTAGTATTAAGTCAAAAAGAAAAACGAATCAATCAATAAATAACGGATTCGGATAAATGAAAAATCTTTACCTTCTCATTCCATTCGGATGAAATAAGGTAAAGATTTTTATTTTTCAGTAAAGTATCGATTTATTTCACATTATGACAAATGCTTAACAAAATGATAAACTCTGCCGTGAACCTTGATATTTTCTCTAACATTATTTAAAATAGGATGAAAGGAAAAAAATATTATTTAATGAGGTGAAAAAATGCACGTATGGGTTGTAGTTCTAGCGTTATTAGCATTAGCAGTATTTTTCTTATTCATTTCACTATTCTTAAAGGATAATCAAAATGAAGAGGAGATTGATGAATTAGCGGAAGGTTTATTAGAATTAAATCGTGAAGTATATTCATTAAAGAAAAAAATTCAAGAATTAGAAGGAACAACTGTTTACAAAGGACCATCAGTTGAGCCAACTTACGAAGAAGCTCGCGCTGCAAAACAAGCAGAAGTTCGTGTAGCTGAAAAACCAGTTTTAGAAGTAGTTCAAGAAACGACTCCTGTTGAAGAAGAAGTAACTACAGTAGAAGAAGTAGCTGTGGAAGAATCTGGTCGTCTACACAATGTAACTAAACAACAAATTATTACATTATTTAGCCATGGAAATTCAGTAGAAACAATTTCTGAGCAATTGAATGTGCCTGTTTCAACAGTACAATTAGTGATTGATAATTATTTTGAAGCAGATGCGAAATAAGGAGGAAGAAGAACATGAGTAAAACGAAATTTCGTTCTTTAGGAATGGGCTTCTTAGTAGCAGCGTTAATTTTAGCATTGGTAACAGTGATTTGGCCATTAGTTCCACAATCATTGAAAAGCCAATTAGATGCAGTGAATTTGCCAATCGTTACTGAAGGAGCAAATGAAGCAAGCTATAAAGCCGCTTACGAATCTTTATTAGCTGAAAAAGAATCAAGTAGTAAAGCATCAACAACAAGTGCTTCAGCTACGACTCAAGCTTCAACAACAGAAGCAGCAACTACTCAATCTTCAAAACCTGTATCTATTACAGTTGAAGAAGGTGAATCATCAAATGATGTTGCTGAAAAATTAGAAAAAGCTGGATTGATTAAGAGTGCCAAAGAATTTGTTGATTACTTAACAACAAATAATATTGCAGAAAACATCTGGACTGGAACTTTCGATATTAAACCAGGAAGTTCTAATGAAGAAATCGCACGTGCTATTGGTGCGTTACGTTAATAAGAAATGCAGAGTGTTACAGTCTCAAGGCTGTAGCACTTTTTTTATTGAAATAAATTAAAATTTTCTGAAAATTAGATGAAAACTATGGTACAATGAAAGTACGATTTTAGAAAGTGAAGTGAGAGTATGATTGAAAGAAGTCAAGTAGATGTAAATCAAACATGGGACTTATCGCATTTGTTTGAAACAGAAGAAGCTTTTAACGAAGCGTTAGAAGACTTAAAAGGAAAAGTAGATGGTTTCCAAAAAGAATACGAAGGAAACATTACAACAGCACATCAAGTGAATGCTGGTTTAGCAACCTACCGTACCTTATTAGAACAACGCGGTAAAATTTCTGCGTATTGCAACCTTGCTGTGAGCGCAAATACAAAAGATAAAGAGGCACAAACACGTGCTGCTCAAACACGTACAGTATTAGCAGGACTAGACGCTAAATTAAGTTTCTTTGAATCTGAATTAAGCCAATTGGATGATGCAGTATTAGAAGAAGCGCGCTTGAATAAAGAAGATGCCTTATATATTGAACGTCTCTTAGAAGATAAAAAGCATTTATTATCAAAAGACGTCGAAGCAACTCTAGCCGCTCTTGGAAATACCTTAGATGCTGGCTACCAAGCGTACAACGATATCAAATTTAAAGATATGCACTTCCCAGATGTAGAAGCAGACGGACAAGTGATTCCGATGACATACAATAGCTTCGAAGGCCGTATGCAATCTGAACCAAATACAGCAATCCGTCGTGAAGCCTTTAAAGTATTTAGCGACACATTACGCAAATACCAACACAGTACAGCTTCAGCATATAACACACAAATTCAAAAAGAAAAAACAATGGCAACATTGCGTGGATTCGATTCAGTGATTGATTATTTATTAGACCGTCAAAAAGTTTCTCGTGAATTATACGACCGTCAAATCGATGTGATCATGGAAGAATTAGCGCCACATATGCGCAAATTTGCACGCCTCATCAAAGAAATTTATCAATTAGATGAAGTACGTTATGAAGACTTGAAACTAGAAGTAGATCCAACATACGCTGCCAAAGTAACGTATGACGAAGCAAAACAATACATCTTAGAAGGGCTAGAACCTCTAGGAGAAGATTACCTCAAGATTATGAAGGAAGCCTTCGACAATCGTTGGATTGACTACGCTGAAACAATCGGTAAACGTACTGGTGCGTTCTGTTCATCACCTTACGGGGCAAATTCATTTATCTTAATGTTCTTTACAGAAGATATGAATGACTGCATGACGTTAGCGCATGAATTAGGTCACGCAGGGCACTTCCAATTGGCGTATAAACACCAAAATATTCTAGATGGTCGTCCAAGTATGTACTTTGTGGAAGCTCCATCTACAACAAACGAATTATTAGTTGAGTTCTACTTGAAGAACAAAGCAGGCGATGACTTACGTATGAAACGTTGGATTATTTCTCAAATGGTCGCTAAAACGTACTACCACAACTTTGTGACTCACTTATTAGAAGCGTACTTCCAGCGCGAAGTATACCGCTTAGTGGATGCAGGTAAGAGTTTAGACGCAGATACGTTAAATGATTTATTTAGAGAAACTCTTGCGAAATTCTGGGGACCAGAAGTGGTTCTTACCAAAGGAGCAGAGTTAACATGGATGCGTCAACCGCACTATTACATGGGACTTTACTCATACACTTACTCAGCTGGTTTAACAATTGGTACACAAGTGGCGAAAATGATTCAAAAAGATGCAAGTTTAGCAAACACTTGGGTAGAAGTATTGAAGATGGGCGGAACGAAGAGCGCAGAAGAGCTTGCGAAAGCAGCAGGCGTGGATGTCTCAACAGATGCACCACTGAAAGATACGATTGCAACCATCGGTGGCTTAATCGACGAAATCGTAGATATTACAAAACAATTGAATGCATAAAAAATTAAGGTCAGCAAGGAAATCCCTTGTTGACCTTTTTTCGTTTTTATTGGTTTGATTGAGACACAATCAGTTGTACAGATCCGTTGATTTGAAGTGTAGGTGTTCCAGAAGGAAGAATAAAGGAATCTGCTTTTTGGATTGGATACTGTGTTCCATCGACTGTGAGCGTTCCTTTTCCGTCTAACACCGTCACAAGATGATAAGTAGAAGAGAGGGCATCGCTGTAGTCGCCGTCGATATCGTATTTCCAAACGGTAAAGAACTTGTTCTCTACAAAAGTCGTTCTTGTTCCCTTGTCAGTCGTCACCACTTGTTGGTTAGTTGTTGGGACACTATGCGGAATCGTTGTGACATCTTTTGTTTGTTGAATATGCAGAGGACGAGGGTTACCAGTGTCGTCAGTGCGTTTGTAGTCATAGACGCGGTAAGTCGTGTCTGAATTTTGTTGCGTCTCAAGAATCACAATACCGCCACCAATGGCATGAATCGTTCCACTTGGAACATCGAAGAAATCGCCCGCTTTCACAGGAACTTCGGTAAATAGGTCGCCCCATGCTTCATTGTCGATTTTCTCTGCAAATTCTTCAGGAGTCATCGCTGTATGTCCATAGACAATTTTTGCGCCTGGCTCTGCTTGTACGACATACCAGCATTCATTTTTTCCATATTCGCCTTCATGTTCCAGCGCATATTCGTCATCTGGATGCACTTGAATTGATAAGTCATCGGATGCATCTAGTAACTTAATCAGAAGAGGGAAGCTTGCTAATTGTTGCCCATTGAAGAGCTCTGGATGGGTTTTATAGAGTTCATCTAATCCTTGTCCTGCATATTCTGCAGGGCTTTTTATCGTTGAAATTCCATTTGGATGCGCGCTAATAATCCACGCTTCTCCTGTTTTCTCAGAAGGGAGAGTGAAATTAAAAAGAGAATTTAGTTTTGTTCCTCCCCAAATTTTCTCTTGAAGAACAGCATTTAAAAAAATTGGTTTTGTCATATTTATGCCTCCTATGATGAATGTCTTAGTGCAAATGAATTAAATTCAAATAGATCGTATCTATGTCGGCTAATCGAGTACTCAAATGGAGTTCCATTATCGAGGTAGGCCACTTGTTCTACTTCAAAGACAGGCTCTGTTGGAAGGAGTTGTAAATAGTCTTGCTCATCTTCTGAACTAGGTGCTGCACGTAAGATTTTAGTAGCACTTGCAATGCGCAAGCCTAATGGACCTTCAATATATTGATAGATGGAGTTTAATAAAACTTCTTCCGTAATCCCTGGAATGACGCTTGTACTCATATAGGTTTGTTCTAATACGTACGGCTTGCCGTCGATGATGCGAAGTCTATGAATATTATAAACAGGACTTTGCACTGGTACTTGTAATTTTTCTGCAAGGAATTCAGAAGCAAACTCTAATTTAAAATGAATAATTTTGGATTCAACAGTAGAGTGTGTATCCTCAGAAATCTTCGTCAGTCCTTTAATATCACGTTCTGGAACGATGAGTTTTCGTTTCGACGTACCACGAGAGAGGACAAATGTACCTTGGCCGCGTTTTCTGAAGATAAGCCCTTCAGAAACGAGTAAGTCTAATGCTTTCTTGACCGTCATTCGACTGCTATTAAATTCTTTCGTTAATGTGATTTCATCGGGTAATTGTTGGTTAATGGCGTATTCGTTACTTAAAATCTTTTCACGAATCGCATGGTAAATCTGTAAATATTTTACGCTCATCGAATGTCATCCTTTCTCTAAACTTAGCTATATTATAACAAATGTAGAATGAATAGGCAAAATCGATTATTCGAATACTATTTATAAATATTGTCTAGACAAATATTTAAATTGTGATATACTATACGTGAAAAAGCTTACAGAAAGGAGGTTAATTATGAAGAAACAATTGAGTTTCCCTCAAGGGTTCTGGTGGGGGGCTGCTTCAAGTGGACCGCAGACAGAAGGACAATTCGATAAGGCACATGAAAATGTGATGGATTACTGGTTTAGAACTGATCCAGAAGCTTTCTTTAATGGCGTCGGTCCAGATATGGCGAGTGATTTTTATCATACGTATCCTGAAGATTTTCGTTTGATGAAGGAGATTGGATTTAATTCATTCCGGACATCGATTCAATGGAGCCGTTTGATTAAAGACTTCGAAACGGGTGAAGCTGATCCAAAGGCTGTGGAATTTTACAACGCTGTTATTGAAGAAGCGAAGAAAAACGATATTGAACTTGTACTGAATTTACATCATTTCGATTTGCCAGTTGAATTGCTTCAACAATATGGCGGTTGGGAAAGTAAACATGTCGTGGACTTATTCGTGAAGTTTGCCAAGACTGCGTTCGAATGTTTTGGCGATAAGATTCATTACTGGACAACTTTCAATGAGCCAATGGTCATTCCAGAAGCAGGATACTTATATGCATTCCATTATCCGAACCTAAAAGGGAAAGGGAAAGAAGCCGTTCAAGTGATTTATAATCTAAATCTTGCAAGTGCCAAAGTGATTCAACTCTATCACTCGTTAGGATTGGATGGCGAGATTGGGATTATTTTAAACTTAACGCCTGCTTACCCAAGAACGGATTCTCCAGAAGATATAGCAGCAAGTCAATTTACAGATGATTTCTTTAACAGAGTCTTCTTGAATCCAGCGGGGAAGGGAACATTCCCTGAAACCTTGGTGAAAAAACTAGAGGAGGACGGCGTGTTATGGAGTCATACTGAAGAGGAATTGCAGCTCATTCAAGAAAATACAGTCGATTTTCTCGGAGTGAATTACTACCATCCAAAACGGGTTCAGGCACAACCGAATCCTGAGGAATATAAAACACCTTGGATGCCAGACCAATACTTTAAAGAATATGAATGGCCTGAACGTCGCATGAACCCATACCGTGGATGGGAAATCTTCCCGAAAGCGATTTATGATATCGCGATGATAGTGAAGGAAGAATATGGCAATATCCCATGGTTCATTAGTGAAAACGGAATGGGTGTGGAAAACGAAGGTCGCTTCATTGGAGAAAATGGAGTCATTGATGATGTGTATCGTATTGAATTTTATGAAGAGCATCTGACTTGGCTACATAAAGCGATTGAAGAAGGTAGCAACTGTTTTGGATATCATACATGGACTGCTTTTGATTGCTGGTCTTGGAATAATGCGTACAAGAATCGTTATGGATTTATTTCTGTAGATTTAGAAACGCAAAAGAGAACCATCAAGAGTAGTGGAAGATGGTATCGCAACGTTAGTGACAATAACGGATTTGAAGTAGAAGTCGAGGAATAAAGAGAGGAGATATTCAGATGAAAAACTCGAAATTTATTGACAAATTTGCCGCGTTTGCTGGTAGATTGGGGAACCAAATTCATTTAAAAACCCTAAGAGATGCATTTGCGACAGTAATGCCATTATATATTTTGGCAGGTTTAATTGTTCTTTTGAACAACACAGTATTTAAGTGGATTTTTGAAGGGGATACATTAACGAAATTCCAATATTGGGGTATTACAATCGCAAACGGTACTTTAAGCATTTCAGGAATTATTATCGCCGTAATGGTCGGTTATTTCTTAGCGAAAAACAGAGATTTTGAAAACCCATTGGCAGCATCAATGCTATCATTAGTTTCTTTAATTGTTATGATGCCAAATACAGTTTCTGCAGTTCCTGATGGTGCAAAGGATGCCGTAAATATTTCAGGCGTTCTTTCATTTAACAACACAGGTACAGGCGCAATGTTTGCAGGGGTTATCGTAGCGATTCTTGCAACAGAACTATTCATCAAATTATCAAGTGTCAAAGCATTACAAATTAATCTTGGTGACAACATTCCACCAGCAGTTGGTAAATCATTCAGCGTATTACTTCCAGTAATGACCGTTATTTCATTATTTGGGGTTGTATCAGCATTATTATTCAACTTATTTGGAACAAACTTAATCTCAATTATTACAGTCTTCATCCAAGAACCAATTCGTCATATTGGTACAAGCTTAATTGGGGTAATCATTATTTACTCTCTAGGAAATATGTTATGGCTATTTGGGATTCACCAAGCCGTTATTTACAGTGCAATTCTAGAACCATTACTATTAATTAACATTACAGAAAACATCACTGCAGCAAACAATGGACAAGCGATTCCACACATCATCAACTTATCTCAAGTTCAAACATTTGCTTTAATGGGTGGTAGTGGATCTACATTATGTTTATTAGTTGCAACATTCTTAGTAAGCCGAAATGCTGCTTCTAAAAACGTAGCTAAATTATCATTTGGACCTGGACTCTTCAATATCAATGAACCTGTATTATTCGGTTACCCAATCGTTTACAACATTTCATTAGCGATTCCATTTATCGCAGTTCCAGCTCTTGGTATTTTAATCAGCTACTTAGCAACAGTTGCAGGCTTCATGAGCCCAGCATTTGTACAAGTTCCTTGGACAACACCAGTCTTCTTAAATGCATGGTTAGCAACAGCAGGGGACTTCAGAGCAGTTCTCGTTCAATTAGTCATCTTTGTACTTGGAGTTCTTCTATACATTCCATTTATCAAAGTTCATGACAAAGTTGTGGAACAAGAAATGAAGGGATAAGATTATGAAACAAATTTTATTAGTATGTAATGCAGGCATGTCGACAAGTATGCTCGTTAAAAAAATGCAACAAAGTGCGACTGAACGTGGAATTGAAGTTTCTATCGAAGCAAAATCCATTACAGAAGCGAAAAAGAATATCCATGAAGCAGATGTTATTCTCATTGGACCACAAATTCGTTATGAGTTGCCTGCAGTAAAAGAAATCGCAGGGGATATTCCAGTAGAAGCCATCGATATGCGTGACTACGGAATGATGAACGGTCCAAAAGTATTAGACCAAGCACTTACATTGATAGGAGAATAAAATGACAGAAGAAATGGAACTCATCTGTTTCCAGCTGATTGCCAATAGTGGTGCAGCCAAATCCTCTTTTGTAGAAGCGATTCAATTGGCTAAAAAAGGTTTTTTTGAAGACGCAAATGTAAAACTTGTGGAAGCAGAAGAAGCCTTCGTCGAGGCGCATAAAATTCACGCAGAGCTGATTCAAAAAGAAGCAGGCGGAGAAAAAACAGAATTCTCATTATTGTTCATGCATGCCGAAGACCAAATGGCTTCAACGGAATTAGTTCAATTGTTAGCTCAAGAGTTGATTGAGCTTTATCGTGAAAGACACGAACAAAAGTGATTTAGAAAAACACAGATTAGCATTTCTGCTAATCTGTGTTTTTTATTGACTTTCCTTCTTAGAAAGAAAAGATTCCGGAGAAGCTTACGGATTCTATAATAGCAGTAACGTGAAGAGCATCGAATGTAAGGGAGAAAGAGTTTACTTCGTAGTTAAAAACTTTATAAAGGTAGACGCAGTAGCTGATTGAATCAAGCTTCATCACTTGTGATTCGCTTAATTCTAATCAGCCTTGCGGGGGTAAGANTACAAAGCAAACAGGACTCACACTGTGAGTCCTGTTTTGTCTTTGGTCTTACTCCCGTTTGAAGCTTCGAAGGTGTAAGACTTTGGCTTACACCGGTGCAACGTTACAGCTATTATGAAGATATCCGTAAGACTTCGAAGGAATCTTTTTCTATGTTGAGAAGAGACAATCATAATAAATAGAATCATTAAGAAATGCCTAAATCCTTTTAAATCGCGTGAATTCAATGATAAAATAAACTGACATCAACCATGGAGGAACGTATGGAAGACAAAAAATTATTGATGAATACATATACAGGTCGCGTGTTTAATCCGCTTGAAATGGTACCAGACAACGTAGCCATTGAAGATATCGCGCATGCCTTAAGTATGATATGTCGAGGAAATGGACATCTTCGTTTCTTTTATTCAGTAGGATTGCATAGCATTAACTGCGCACAAGAAGCTATTGCTAGAGGATACCAAACAGGAACGGTCCTTGCGTGTCTATTGCATGATGCGACAGAAGCTTATATCGCTGATTTAATTCGTCCTGTGAAAAATCAGTTGCCAGAGTATGAAGTAATTGAAAATAACTTATTTGAAGTGATTAAAGAGAAATTCTTCTTGCAACATTTAGAAGAAAAAGAATGGACAAAAGTGTGGGCGATTGATCATGAAATGCTCTCTAATGAATTGCCTGTGATTTTAACGGACGAACCAATCATGGAAAAAGCGCCATTACTCAGCAGTCCAATTTTGGAAGAAAGAAGCATGCGCGCGGTAGAACTCGAATTCTTGAAGTTATTCACAGAACTCTTTGAGACGTATCAAAAAGACGTGAAGAACTTGAAACGCGCTCAGCAAAAGAGAATACTCGAAGAAATGACTCCAGGGAAACGACGCGCAGAAGAAAGACGGGTAGTAGAGTGGCTGAAAGGAATGCCACAATGGATTGAGGCTAAAACAATCGCTGTAACGATGCCAATGAGAATTGAATTTCAATTAGACTTGGTCGTTCAAGAGGCTAGAAGTGCAGGTAAAAAAGTTTTTGCTCCAGTCACAATGCCCGATAAGACATTAGTGTTTGTAGAGTGGAATGAACAAACAACCTTTAAACGTACGTCGTATGGAGCCCTAGAGCCAGTGATTGATAGCGCGCATCCGCTATTTGAAGCCAAAGATTTAGATTTAGTGATTGTTCCTGGATTACTGTATAGCACTAAAGGAGATCGTATTGGATTTGGCGGTGGCTATTACGATAGAACCTTGCAAAAGGTGGACGATTATCGTATTCTCTCGCTAGCATATACAACTCAGGTGACTCCTGTTGTCGACTGGCCAGTATTTGAAACGGACATTCATATTCCAACGATTATTACAAGTGAAGGAGTGGTTCGAGATGTTTAAAATCAATCCATGGAAATTAGAACGCATGAAGCGCAATTTCAACGAGAGCTTCAGCTTTACTTATTTATTTTTAGCGATTCAAGCAGCATTATTTATCGTAATGACGCTTGCAGGTGGTAGCACGAATGGACAAGTTCTTGTTAATTTCGGGGCGAAATTCAATCCGTATATCATTTATCAACATGAATATTATCGGTTTCTCACCCCAATTTTCTTACATATTGGATTGGAACATATTTTATTTAACAGTGTTTTCTTATATATGATTGGCCGTCAGATGGAATATGAAATTGGTCACTGGAGATTCCTTGTGGTATATCTGTTATCAGGAATCATGGGAAACCTGGCTAGTTTTGCTTTTTCATCAAGTATATCTGCGGGGGCAAGTACGGCACTCTTTGGACTTATGGGAGCTGTAGTTTATTTATCACGAAAACACGGCTACATTCGTTCTTTTAGGCAAATGGGAATGCAATACGCAGGACTTATCGTTATCAATATTGTCCTTGGATTTATTAATTCAGCCGTCGATAACTATGGGCACTTAGGAGGACTCGTTGGTGGATATTTAGTGATGTTGGCGATTAGCTTTAGAGGCGACCGCCTGACAAAACCTGCTTCACGCATTGCTGGAATTGTAGCGTATTTTGTCATCGCATTTTTACTATTTTGGCTAGGAATGAAAAGATAATGCTGTTATAATGAAAGCATATACAAGTTTCATGGAGTGAATACAATGGAAAAGAAAATTATTGGTATTGATTTGGGCGGAACGTCCATCAAATTTGCGATTATTTCACTTGAAGGTGAAGTTCAACAAAAATGGTCGATCCCTACAAATATTTTAGACGAAGGAAGTCATATTGTAGAGGACATCATTGAGTCGATTCGTCATCGTTTAGAATTATTAGGACTAACAAATGAAAACTTTGCTGGAATCGGGATGGGTTCTCCAGGTGTTGTGGATAGAGAAAATGGTACAGTGATCGGTGCCTACAACTTAAACTGGAAAACATTACAACCATTGAAAGAAAAAATCGAAGGAGCACTCAGCCTTCCGTTCTTCATTGATAATGATGCCAACGTAGCAGCATTAGGTGAAAAATGGATGGGTGCTGGTGGAGACCAGCCAGATGTAACCTTCTTTACACTTGGAACAGGTGTTGGTGGTGGGATTATCGCTGAAAATCGCTTGATTCATGGTGTTGCTGGTGCTGGTGGAGAACTTGGACATATTACGGTAGATTTTAGTGACCGACCTTTTGCATGTACTTGCGGTAAAAAAGGCTGTCTTGAAACCGTGGCAAGTGCAACAGGAATTGTGAACTTAGCGCGTCGTTATGCCGACGAATATGCAGGCGATTCAGAATTAAAAGCAAGAATCGATGATGGGCAAGATGTCAGTGCTAAAGACGTATTTGATTTGGCTAAACAAAATGATCCTTTAGCCTTAATCGTGATTCGTCATTTTTCTAAATATTTAGGAATTGCATGTTCACATGTTGCCAATATGTTAAATCCATCATTCATCGTCATTGGTGGTGGAGTGAGCGCAGCAGGAGAGTTCTTGCTAGAAGGCGTTCGAAAAGAATACGAACAATTAGTTTTCCCACAAGTACGCGAAACAACACATTTACGTTTAGCTGAACTTGGGAACGATGCAGGAGTCATTGGAGCAGCTTCTTTAGTGCTTTTGAAAGATTAAAAGAAACATGATACAATATCTCTTGTCTGATTAAATATTTATTAAAGGAGTTAAGTCTCATGTGGTATATCGTTTGGGCTTTATTTATGGCCTATGGAATTTATTTATTTGTATTAATCTGGATGCGTCAATCATCTGCTAAAGTAGTGAGTGCAGAAGAGTTTGGTAAAGATTTACGCCACGGGCAATTGATTGATGTCCGTGAAAAAGATGAATTTAAAGCTGCTCATATTTTAGGAGCGCGTAACATTCCATATTCTCAATTTAAAGAACGTTTCATGGAATTGCGTAAAGACCAACCAATCTATTTGTATGAAGAGGGCGTTTCTATTGCAGGTCGTTGTGCCTATCGTCTAAAGAAAAATGGATATACAAATATCTTTATTTTAAAACATGGTTTTGAAGCATGGAATGGAAAAGTGAAAAAAAGAGAAAACTAATATGAAAAGAGCTAGTTCATTTGAACTAGCTCTTTTTTATTATTTAATCTGTATGCTGTTTTCTGTAGTCCCCAGGAGAAACACCAATTTTCTCTTTAAAGATTTTCGTGAAATAAGAGTAATTATCATATCCGACTTCAGAGGCTACTTGTGCAATAGGCGTTTTCGTTTCTGATAGTAATTCTTTAGAAGCATTGATGCGTTTATCCGTAATATATTTGACCAAAGTTTCACCTGTTTCTTTCTTAAAGATTCGAGCTAGGTGATCCGCGCTAAGATAAACCATATCAGCCAAAGTGCTTCGGCTTAAGTCTTCTTTGTAGTGATGGTCGATATATTCGATGATACGTTGGATGCTATTTTTTTGATTCTCTGCATCTGTTACGAAATTTCTCGCATGAGACCAATAGTAAGTGAAGTATTCCCCAAAAGATTCAATCGAATGAAATTTTCTTTGGAATAGAAAATCATGCTGAGCATTTTGAAATAGCTTATGTGCTGAAATCCCGTTTTGGTCTAAGTAAATCCCGATTTGTTGCGTCCAGTCCAGATGTAACTTTTGTAAGATGACTTTTGGTATCATTCCGTTTGAAATATAGTGTAAGAGACTCTTTGTTAATTCGGATTCGTCTAATGAATCCGAGAAGGTGATGGAGTTGATTGCAACTTCTTTTTTCTGTAAAACGTCAACGTCAGAAGAAACTGGGATAATAGTATTCCAATAAGGAACTTGTTGCCCTGTTGCTGAGTAGAGTTCTTTAACCTCTTGTAAAATAGTTTTACATTGGAAGCAACTTTTGAACGTTAAAATTGAATTGCGATGTAATTTATTCAGAATTTCTTGTTGGATTTTTCTTGCAAATTCCTCACTATTGATAGAACTATCCACTCTAAAGAAGCAAACGTAATGGTCGACAAGACCTTCCATCTTAAACATGCTTGCTAGTTGATACCTCTCATTAGAAAAGGCTTGTAATACCTTTCTTAATTGAGAGGTCCATGATGGGATTTCCGGAGCGTAATCTGCCTCACTAATATTTAATGTAATCACGCCTGTTAGAAAATACTGATGTTCCTTTAAATTTAAATTCCGCTTTAGAAGTTCAGATTGCAGTTCTTCCAGACGGTGAATGCGTGGTTTTCTTAAATATTCAAACCAGAAATTGTTTTCAGTTTGGAACGCAGTTTCGTGTGAGGCTTGTGGACGCTGCTCTGTAATCTTATCAAGTGCTTTTTGAATAATAAACTCTAATTTTTCGAAGTTAATCGGTTTTAAGTAGTATTCAAAACTTTGCAATTCAATTGCTTTTTGTGCGTAGTTGAAATCTGCATAGTTCGTTAAAAAAATAGTTTTGATATCGTAATTTTCATTTCTCACCCAAGAGAGCAGTTCAAGACCACTTCCTTGAGGCATCTCAATATCGCTAATCATTAGGTGAATAGGATTTTCTTTAATGATTGCTTGAGCCTGAGAGAGACTGTTAGCCACATAGACGTTATTGATTTTTAATCGATCCCAACGGATTTTTTCACGTAACGCTTCGATGATAAAACGGTCATCATCAACGAGTAGTATATTCATTAGAATCTCCTTTCAACTCTTTATAAGGAACTAGAACATCAATTCTGGCACCGCTTGTGTCGTTATTTTCAAACGTAATTGTATAATCATTCGAATATAAAAGATTGAGTCGTTCAATCGCGTTTGTAATCCCAATATGGTGTCCGTCTTCAGATATTAATGATTCCATATTTTTAAGTTTGCTTAGAATTTCCCTCGAGAATCCTGGGCCATTGTCTTTAACACAAATCTCAATATAAGGCTTCTCATCAACTATTCGTTTTTGAAGAGAAAGGTTAATGACGATTCCATCTTGGAAAGAGAAACCGTGCTTAATCGTATTCTCAACAAATGTCTGAAGTAAGAGAGAAGGGACCAATGCATTGTGTAGTCTTTCGTCGAATGTTAACGCAAAATCGATATGATTCCCATAACGAATGCGCTGAATCTCCAAGTAGTCTTTAATATGTTGGATTTCTTTCTTGAGCGGTGAGAAGTCTTGATCCACCATAAAGAGGTATCGTAAGTAGTCAGATGTTAAAATAGTTAACTCTTCGATTTCTTTATAGTTCTTCGTTTGAAGCATACTGTGAATCATAGAGAGCATATTTAAATAAAAGTGAGGGCGAATTTGACTCTTTAAGTAGTTAAGTTCGACCTTTTTTAATTCCAACTGAGCATGGTACTCACGGATTTTTAACTCTTGCATATCGAATAGTACTTGGCTCAATTTATCATTTGCAGTATCGATTTCCAAAATCCCTTCAGAAGAAGTAATGTCATATATCGATGTTGATTCATCGATGCGTAAAAGACGATCTGTTAAACGTGTAATCGGGTTCAACATTCTGTTTCGAATGAATATAATCAACACAAGAGAAGCTATCGCAATGAGAATTGGAACAATGGCGATCAAGACTTCAAAAAGAACGATGCTCTTAAATACATCTGTGTAGTCAACTGCTACATAAATATCAAAAGGTAGTTGAGTCCGTTCGCTATCAGCCTCAATCAAGTGAGTTGAAGGCGATAAATTCTTTGGCTCTTTTAATGATATTTGTCCTTTTTTTCCGATATTTAGTTTTCTAAGTGGCGTTAGAATGTCATCTGCTGAGATAATTGCCATAATTGTTTTCTCTTTATAATGAACGACTTTAATTAAGTATTCCGTATCATTAATAATAATGGGTTGCCATTTACGGTCGTCAGTATTATTTCTAAACGAATTGATATTGTTTTTTAAATATAAGTAATCTTGATAGGGAATATAGAGAGTGGATGCACTCAGAAAATGATGCGTACCTTCTGTAGCTACTAAAAACGACATATGCGTTTCGTGTTGGTATTCATAATCATTAAAAGTTGTCTGTACTTTTCTAACGGTTTGCTCATAATCCATGTAACTTTGTGGCTCATTCAGCTCTTCTAATCCCTCATCGTGTGTGATGGTTGAATACAAAAAGCGTTCGACGGAACGCATTTCATCATTAAGTCCATTGGCGTAAATCTCAATAGAACTCGTCAACTGTTGAATATTTTGATTCTTAATAAAATCTCTTGTGGCATTGCTGACAAAGAGACTAATCACTGTAATGAGGATAAGAAGGACTAATAATACTTGAAAGAAAAATTTAAAAGAATGTCTTTTAGATAGAATACTATGTAGTTTCATAACTATTACCTCACTTCTCAAGTATAACACTATCACAAAAGTTGTCAAAAAACGATATGAATTAAGAAGATGTCGGAAAAGTGATATAAATATTTGAAATATTGTCTGAATAGTGAATACTTCTTATCGAAATAATGATATAAAGAAAGCGTTTTATTTTATAAAATAATGACAGATATTTAAACAGGAGGGAAATTATGAAAGATTTAACCACATTACAAAAAAGAAGAATAAAAAGCAACATTCCTTTATATGTGCTTCTATTTCCTTCAATTATTTTACTTATAATGTTTGCATATATCCCAATGTTAGGGCTTGTAATTGCTTTTAAAGATTACTCACCAGCTAACGGAATTTTAAATAGCCCGTGGGCAGGATTTAAATATTTCACCCAATTCTTTAAATCAGTTCAATTCGGAACAACGATGATGAACACATTAAAGATTTCAATTTATAGCATTCTCGTGGGGTTTCCATTACCAATCTTACTAGCGCTCTTATGTAATCAAATAAGAACAGGAAAATTCAAAAAGGTCTTTCAAGTAACCACCTATCTACCGCACTTTATTTCAACAATGGTTATGTGTGGGATGATCATTTTATTCTTATCACCAAATAGTGGGTTACTTGCTAATATCTTTAAATCACTTGGATGGACGATGCCGAACTTATTAGCAAAACCAGATAGTTTTGCTGGCGTTTATGTATGGAGTGATGTTTGGCAACACATTGGGTGGGACAGCATTATTTACTTAGCAGCTTTATCTGCCATCGACCCAACGTATTACGAAGCAGCTACGATGGACGGGGCTAGTCGTATACAAAAGATTCTCAACATTGACTTGCCATTACTTTTACCAACAGCAATGATTCTATTGATTTTAAGAGCCGGTAGCTTATTGAGTATCGGTTTTGAAAAAGTATTACTATTACAAAATCCATTGAACTTAGCTGGAAGTGAGGTGATTTCGACTTACGTATATAAAGTTGGGATGATTAACTTCCAATACAGTTACTCTACAGCAATCGGATTATTCAATACTGTAGTCAACTTAATCATTCTTTTATCTGTCAATTGGTTTTCTAAACGATATACCAAAACAGGACTATTTTAAAAGGAGGGTGGTCTTACCGTGAAATGGTTTAAGGTTTCAAGAAAATCAAAATCAGATTTGTTTTTTGACGTATTGATTTACGGTTTTGCAATCTTGTTAATATTATTAATCGTATACCCATTGTGGTTCGTTGTGATTGCTTCTTTTAGTAATCCTGCTGATGTAGCCAATGGTAAAGTATGGTTCATTCCCCATGAATGGAAATTAGATGGATACCTTCGGTTAATTGAACAACCACTGTTCTTAAGAAGTTATCTCAATACGATTTTATATACAGTAGTTGGGACTTTATTTGCTCTACTAATCAATATCCCTGCTGGATACGCATTATCTAGACGTGACCTACTCGGTAAAAAATGGATCAGCGTTCTCTACATTGTTCCAATGTTTGTTTCAGGTGGATTGATTCCAATCTACTTAACAGTGAAGAGTGTAGGACTTGTCGATTCATTCTGGGTAATGGTGATTCCATTTGCAGTATCTTCTTATAACATCATCGTTGCAAGAACATTCTTCAATAACAGTATCCCAGAAGGAATGTGGGAAGCCGCTCAAATTGATGGATGCGGAACGATTCGTTATTTCTTCAAAATCGTGGTTCCTTTATCAAAAGCTATTATTGCAGTAATTGGTTTATGGACAGCAGTTGGTATTTGGAACTCTTGGTTCAACGCTTTGATTTATTTAACGAAAGAAGAATTGCAACCATTGCAATTAATTTTAAGACGATTATTAATTAGTAATCAAATGATGCAATCTCAGGCAACAGGGGAACTTGCATCCGAGCTTCGTATTAAAGCCGATATGATGAAATATGCAGCGATTGTAATTTCAACGGCTCCAATTATGTTGCTTTATCCATTTGTCCAAAAATATTTCAATCAAGGTGTTATGATTGGTGCTCTAAAAGAATAGGAGAGATATTATGAAAATCAATAAAATGAAGTATATGTTTTTAGCAGCAGCTACACTTATTGGACTAGCAGCTTGCTCAAATTCAACAACCAAGTCGAATGACGAAAAATCAGATCAGAATACTTATAAAATTACAACAGTTAGATGGTCTGACTGGGGTGAAGATTACCATAAAGGATTTATTGATGATTCTGCAAAAGAAGCTGGTATTCAAATTAACTGGGATACTCTTATTGCAGCAGATTGGACAGATAAAAAATCTGTTTTAATTGCAAGTGGTGACCTACCTGATGCATTCTTAGGTTCAAACGCATTTACGGATGCTGAAATTGCTCAAAACCAATCTTTATTCATTCCTCTAGAAGATTTAATTAAAGAAAATATGCCTAATTTAACGAAGGCAATGGAAAAAGAACCAAGATTAAAAGCGATGATTACATCTCCTGATGGACATATTTATAGTCTTCCTAAGAAGTTACCAATGCGTCCGACAGTAGCAAACCAACTATTTATTAATAAAAAATGGCTTGATAATTTAGGGTTAAAAGTACCTGAAACTTATGATGAATTAGTAAAAGTTCTTCAAGAATTCAAAGATAAAGACGCAAACGGTAATGGAGATCCAACGGACGAAATCCCATTTGGTTCAGGTAACTTTGACCCAACATTTTCTTATATCATGCCATTTAATAACCGCTTAGGTGCAGATAATACTTATGAAATGTCTGTTAAAGATGGAAAACCTGTATATCTTCGTACAGAAGAAAGTTATAAACAAGGGATTGCAGCAATGCATGAAGCATACAAGAAAGGGTTAATTGACCCTGAAATCTTCACTGAAGATTCATCTATGAGTGTTGCAAAACGTATGGATAAATCAGTATCTAGAGTAGGTGTTTCAAGTGGTTGGACTGCTGATGCTACATTTGGCTTACATGCAAGCGAATATGTTCCTTTACCAGCGATAAAAGGTCCTGATGGAAAAGGGTATGTTTCTTCAGACCCAGATCACTACAACTATGGACGTAATGAATTGTTAGTGACAACAAAAGCTAAGGACCCTGCTAAATTATTACAATGGTTCGATAAATTCTATACTGATGATGCAAGTATCCAAAACTTCTATGGTTCATTTGGAATTGGTACTGAAAAAGATGGCGACAAATATAAAGTATTACCTCCAAAAGACGGTAAATCTGCCGATGAATTTGCTTGGATTAATTCTCTTCGTGACTTTGGACCTAAGTATGTGAGTGATGATATCAACAATCGTGTTGAAATCGACCAAACTCAAGGTGACGGTTTGAAATTGAAGATGGACCAAGAATTAAAACAATATGCTTTACCAGCATACCCTAATGTAACTTATTCTCAAGAAGAACTTAACCAATTAGCTTCTCTATACGTAAGTATTAATTCTTACGTTAAACAACAAGCTTCTAAATGGGTAGTTGATGGCGGAATTGAAACAGAATGGGATTCTTACTTAGCAAATCTTAAAAATATGGGATTGGATGAATTCATCAAGATTCAACAAGACGCATATGACCGTTATCAAAAAGAAGTTAAATAATCACAATTTAACTAATACCCCAACTGAAACGTTTAAAATACAATGAGTAGAGGGAGCGAGATTGAAGAAAAATCTTTCTCGCTTCCTTTTTCTCATATAGGTACGGTGATTTCATTGCAAAAACTATTTCGAATAGATGGGCCACTCGTTAGAGGGCTAACGCTCATTACCAATTTGATTCTATTGAACACATTATTTATTATCACAAGTATTCCTTTGGTGACGATGGGAGCATCTGTGACATCTCTAAATACGATGTTACATCGGATTTTAAAGGGCGATGATGGCGATATTATTTATCATTATTTTCGCATTTTTAAATCCAACTTTAAGCAAGCTACTGTCATTTGGGCAGCTCTCGTGCTACTTGGAGTTCTACTATTTTTGAACTACAGTATTTTTTCGAATACAAACTTCTTGAATGGATATGGATTATTGCTTCTAGCGCCAGTTGGAATGCTTGTGATATTAGGCGTTGCCATTCTCTTACCCTATATCGGATTATTTGAAAATAGTTTAAAAGCCAGTGTTATCAATAGCATTTTCGTTTGTATTTTAGATCCGTTACGAGCAATTCTATTGATTCTATTTAACTGCGCTGTAGTGTACATGAGTGTGAATACACCGGAGAGATTATTGACGGCAATTTACGTTTTCACTTTTGGGGGATTTGCAATCTGGGCATTATTAAATGTAAAAGTAACGAGTAAAATGTTTAAAAAGGCATATAAATTAAGCAATGGAGGTAAACAAGATGAAAATTTTTAAAGGAGATTTTTATCGTATCAGCGTTCTAACAGATAAACTCATTCGGTTAGAATATTCAAATAATGGGCAGTTCGAAGATAGACATACGCAATTAATCCAAAACAGAGACTTTGGAGAGGTAGAGGTTGAAGCAACAGAAACACCAGAGTTATTAGATATTAATACGAACTTCTTCCGTTTGCGCTATAACAAAGGCGAATTCAATAATCAAAATCTATTTATTGCATTAAAGGGTCAGTTCTTTATTTTCGGAAGCCGATGGTACTTTGGTGAACCAATTGAAACATTAAAAGGAACAACGAGAACCCTTGACCAAGCGAACGGAGCTATAGAATTAGAAGATGGTATTATTAGTAAGAGTGGTTATGCCATTTTAGATGATTCGAATGGATTTATCAGTGACGAAAAAGAAGGTTTTATCAAAAAAGAAAGCGAAGTGGACCTTTACGTCTTTGCTTATGGTCACGACTATAGAGGAGCAATTAGAGACTTTTATCATTTAACAGGTGCAACTCCATTATTGCCACGCTATGCCTTAGGAAACTGGTGGAGTCGTTATTGGGCGTATACTGCCGACGAGTATTTAAGTCTCGTTGAACGTTTTGAAGATGAACAAGTTCCGCTTGCGGTGGGCGTGTTAGATATGGACTGGCATATCACGAAGATTCCAGAACGCTTCGGTAGTGGGTGGACAGGATATTCTTGGAACCGAGAACTCATTCCAGAGCCGGAAAAATTATTAAAGAAACTGCATGATAAGAAATTAAAACTTTCTCTAAATGTCCATCCAGCTGATGGTATTCGAGCGTATGAAGATGCGTATCCAGCTGTTGCAAAACGTCTAGGATTAGATGCAGCCAGTGAAGAAGCTGCTATTTTTGATATTGCAGATCCACGTTTTAGAGAATCTTACTTTAAAGATGTTCATTATCCATTAGAAGAACAAGGGGTTGATTTCTGGTGGATTGACTGGCAACAAGGAACGCAAGGGGTACAAGATCCATTGTGGTTATTGAATCATTATCATTATGTCGATAATTGTAAGAGAAAAGATGGCGGATTAATCTTGTCTCGTTATGCTGGACCAGGAAGCCATCGTTATCCAGTTGGATTTTCTGGAGACGCTTTTATAACTTGGGAGTCTCTTAAATTCCAACCTTATTTTACATCAACAGCGTCTAATATTGGTTATAGCTGGTGGAGTCATGATATTGGCGGACATATGGGCGGTTATTATGATGAAGAATTACAAATTCGCTGGTTACAATATGGCGTCTTTAGTCCGATTACACGACTTCATAGTACTAATAGTCCATTTAATAGTAAGGAACCATGGTTCTTTACGAAGAATACAGCAGAAATCATGAAGCATTATTTACGTCTAAGACACCAATTACTTCCATATCTCTACACGATGAATGTGGCAACGCATGAAGAGGGCGCACCACTTGTGAGTCCGATGTACTATTTCTATCCTGAAAATGAAGAAAGTTACCGTGTGCCAAATCAATACTTCTTCGGTAGCGAGTTAATGGTTGCTCCAATCACAGAACCAATGAACAAAGATTACCAATCCGCAAAAGTTCAAGTATGGTTCCCTGAAGGAAAATGGTACGACTTCTTCACGGGAAGAGAGTATGCAGGAGAAGTAGTGCTTGATATTTATCGAGATATCGAATCAATTCCTGTATTTGCCAAGGAAGGGGCGATTGTTCCATTAGATGGTTCTGGTGTGAATATGGGGGTAGATTTACCTGAAGTTATCGACTGGTATGTCTTCCCAGGAACCCATCATTCATTTGATATGGTGGAAGACTTAGATGGCGCTCGTTGTGTAACGACATTATCTGTTGATTGGAATTTAGGTACTATCCAATTAACTGTTGAAGGGGAAACAGGCATCCTTCCAGTAAACAGAATTCACCGTGTTCATGTTCAAGGAAGCCAAGATGTTGTCGTTGAATTGGAAAATAAAAATGCGACTGTTGAGTTTACAGTGGGCGAAAAACAAACGGTAAATCGAAACGAGGCGATCTTCCAAGTACTCAAGAATGCGCACCTTCCATACGAAACGAAAGAACACTTATATCGTCGATTAGTCAATGCTAAAGATGCGAATGAAATCATTAATATCTTACATCATGAAGATGACGAATTAAGAGGACGATTGCTAGAAATCTTATTTATAAGTGAACCATAACAAAAAACGGGTACTTCCAATAGGAGGTATCCGTTTCTCTGTGTTAAAAAAACACTGCATTCATTCGTTGAATACAGTGCTATATAGATTAATCCACTTTGTAATACATCATGTTTTTAACGGTTTTGCCATCAGTAACTGTTTGTGTCCCGAAAATACGATCTTTTGAAATGTCCGATTGATCTTTTTCACCAGGAAGTAAGCCATAAGTCAATTCTACATTTTGGGGAATGAAGGAGAATACCGCACCTCCAACAAAAGTATTCTCATTGTTTTCCGGAACCATAATCCAGTTGAGAAGCCCTTCTTGGTATTGTTGTTTAGTAATTCCAACTTTCAAATCACCATGGCTACTTGAAATTTTTCCTTCTTTGTCGATGTGAATTTCCCAACCAGCTGAGTTTCTCCAAGTTCCCTCTACGCTTCGGAAGTCTCCTTGTTTTATTGCTTGAAGATCCATTGAGGATGGTTTTGGTTGCTCCGCTGGGATAACAACTTTTTCAGTAGATACAGTTTCTGGAACTGGTACGGTTGCTTCTTTTTGTTCTATTGTTGTTGAAACCACAGTAGTAGGTTCCGCTGTAGTACTAGTTTTGGTTTGTTTTGTAGTTGATGTACTGGACGTTCTAGTAGTTGTGGATTGAGTTTGTGTTTGAGTTGTTGTGTTCGAGTCTTCTTTCTTTTGGAAAAGTGAACAGCCCCCTAAAGTAAGAGCTATCAAGAATGATTCTATCAGTTTCTTCATTGAAATCCCTCCATTTCTATTCCATTATACTACTAATAAGTTTGAATATATATACTTTTCTGAAATGCTTTCTTTGACAAATATTATTTTTAATGTTACTTTGAATATAATAAATCGGTAGGTGAGACTACCATGGAGATACGGATGACTACCGCAAAATAGTGGAGACACTATTCGCTGGTCAGCAGCCTCTGTCGTGAAGGCAGAGACTAATGTCATTTCATCGCTCCATGATGTTAAAGCTTGGACGAGAATATAAGAATTGTTTATTTAGTAAGCATCTTGTCGCGTCTAAGCTGTGACAAGGTGCTTTTTCATTTGCCAGAAATTTTTAGAAAGAGGGTGATCATATGCCAGGACCGGAGAGTCAAACGAAACAAATCAATGAGCGAAGGGAAGAGTGTGATGATCACCCGGAGCTTCGCCTATATTAAAAACGAGGTGAAGACTATGAAAACAGCAAAAGAAAGAATCGATTTAGCATTGATGAATCCAATGGCAGAGGTCCTAGAAGCGTTAGGCACATCTGTAAAAGGACTCACTGAAGAACAAATAGAAACACTCCGTGAAACATATGGAGAAAACAAAATTACAAAGGCTAAAGAAGATCCAATTTGGAAAAAGATTTATGAATCGATTATCAATCCATTTACGGTAATTCTATTAGTGATCGCGGTAATCTCATTATTCACGAATGTGATTCTAGCAAAACCAGGTGAAGCAGACCCAACAACTTCCATCATTATTGTGGTGCTCGTGGCTGTGTCAGGAACGATTCGTTTTGTTCAAGAAATGAAAAGTGACAAGGCGGCTAGTAACTTATCTAGTCTAATCGTCAATACAGCAACGGTTATTCGAGATGGCGAACAGATGGAAGTTCCGATTGAAGATTTAGTAGTTGGAGATATTATTAAATTAAGCGCTGGGGACATGTTACCAGCGGATGCATTATTATTAGAAACACGTGACTTCTTTATCCAACAATCCACCTTGACTGGTGAAAGTGAATCTGTTGAGAAAAAATCAATCTGGGTTCCAGATGAAGAAGAAAAGAAAAAACAAGCACTCGAGAGCGAACGATTTGTGTTTATGGGCTCAAACGTTGTCAGCGGTAGTGCTTTAGCAGTTATTTTAGTCACAGGGAATGATACGATGATTGGTCGTATCGAAAAAACACTTAATACTTTCGAAGAACAAACAAGTTTCGAGAAAGAAATGAATAAAATCTCATGGCTCTTGATTCGCTTAATGCTTGTCTTAGTACCAGTTGTATTCTTGATTAACGGATTAACAGACGGCGACTGGTTAGAAGCAGGGGTATTTGCCTTAAGTGTTGCCGTGGGATTAACTCCAGAAATGTTGCCAATGATTATTACAGCCAGCCTTGCAAAAGGGGCAGTGATCATGGCCAAAGAAAAAGTGATTATTAAAAAATTAAATGCCATTCAAGATTTAGGCGCTATCGATATTCTCTGTACTGATAAAACAGGTACGCTCACACAAGATGAAATTATTCTTGAATACCCATTAGATATTCACGCAAATCTAGATATGGGCGTATTGAAAATTGCGTATTTAAACAGCTACTTCCAAACAGGACTTAAAAACTTATTAGACCGTGCCATCATTACACGTACAGAAAAAGAAGCCGACGAACACGAAAATCTACAAAATTTAGCAACACGTTACCAAAAGATTGATGAGTTGCCATTTGACTTCGAACGTCGTCGTATGAGCGTTATCGTGAAAGAAGACGATGAAGCAGTGCTCGTAACAAAAGGAGCGCTAGAAGAAATGCTTAGCATCTCTACTCATGTAAAAGACGGAGATGTGGTTCACCCAATTACGGATGAAATTCGCGAATCCATCCTAGAAGCAGTGAGCAGCTTAAACGAACAAGGGCTTCGCGTCCTTGGTGTGAGCCAAAAGAAATATCAAGATATTCACCATGCCTTCACGGTTGAAGATGAATCCAATATGATTCTAATGGGTTACTTAGCCTTCCTTGACCCACCAAAACCTTCTGCAGCTCCAGCGATTCAAGCGTTGAAAGAACATGGGGTAACAACGAAGATTCTTACAGGGGACAATGAAAAAGTAACGCTAACGGTCTGTGAAAAAGTAGGACTACCAGTAGATAAAGTCTTACTTGGTACAGAAATTGAAGATATGAGCGATGAAGAATTAGCAGCAGTTGCTGAAGAAACAACCATTTTTGCAAAACTATCTCCAGAACAAAAGGCACGCATTATTCATTTACTAAAAGCAAAAGGACACAAGATTGGTTACATGGGCGACGGTATCAATGATGCGCCATCCCTAAAAGTGGCCGACGTTGGAATTTCTGTGGATAGTGCCGTGGATATTGCTAAAGAAGTTGCAGATGTCGTTTTATTAGATAAGGACTTACTCGTTCTTGAAAAAGGATTGATTGAAGGTCGTAAAGTCTATGCGAATATGACAAAATACATCAAGATGACTGTTTCTTCAAACTTCGGAAACATCTTCTCAGTATTATTCGCAAGTATCTTCTTACCATTCTTACCAATGGCTCCAGTTCACTTAATCGTTTTGAACTTGATCTATGATTTAAGCTGTGTGGCATTACCGTTTGATAATGTTGACGCAGATTTCTTAAAACAACCACGCGCATGGACAGCAAGTTCCATCACACGATTCATGGCTTGGTTTGGACCAACGAGTTCTATCTTTGACATCATTACCTTTGCAGTGATGTTCTTTGGAATTGCACCAATGATTACTGGAAGCAGTTATGCGTCATCTACGAATCCAGCATTCTTCTTGATGGTTTTCCAAACTGGTTGGTTCATCGAATCTATGTGGTCTCAAACGATGGTGATTTATATGTTACGTTCACCAAAATTACCATTTGTACAATCAAAACCAGCGTTCTCATTGCTAGTGACTTCTTTATTCGCTTTATTCGTTGTAA
Source organism: Granulicatella sp. 572.rep1_STHE (assembly GCF_001073445.1). Lineage (NCBI taxonomy): Bacteria > Bacillati > Bacillota > Bacilli > Lactobacillales > Carnobacteriaceae > Granulicatella > Granulicatella sp. 572.rep1_STHE. Next base: position 46,696 of record NZ_JVBO01000012.1, read on the forward strand.
CGGTTCTTCCTTACACACCACTAGCAGGTCCATTAAAACTTGCACCGCTAAACGGACTATACTTCCTTGCATTAATTCTCATTATCGCAGGATACATGTTCCTCGTAACGGTTGTTAAAAAAGCGTATATTAAAAAATACAATGAATGGTTATAAACCCAAAAGAGCTATCGTAACAAGTTGTTATGATAGCTTTTTTTGTTACAAATGTGCTATTCTTCAATCATAAAAACATTAGGGGTGATTTTATGGAAAAAATTATTTATACTACAACAGCTGTGAACGTAGATGCGTTAAATGGGAAATCATTTATTGAGGGAAATGGTGATAAAAATTGGGAAGTCGAAATTTCATCTCCTTTAAGCGAAAAAAAAGGAACCAATCCTGAGCAATTATTTGCACTGGCTTATGCTACTTGTCTAAATGCTTCCATTGGCATTGTTGAAAAAGGTTTGAATTTAGAACATCAATGTAGAGTCGAAGTGAGAGTGGATTTAACAAAAGATCCTGTTGGAGAAGGGTATTTATTCTTACCTTCAGTTCGAGTTTTAATGCCAACAAGGGAAGAAAAATTAGCTAAAGAAATTCTAGAGGCTGCTGAACGTGTATGTCCTATTCAAAAACTACTACAAGGAGTTAATGTTCCTCCTGTGGAATTAGTAACAGTGAATGGGTAATACAAATATAAGAGTTGCAACAGTAGAGGATGCTCGTTATATTCAAGAAATTTATGCACCATATGTCTTAAATACTGCCATAACGTTTGAAGAAGTACTTCCTAGTGTAGAGGAATTTCAAGAGCGTATTGCTAAAACATTGGAGTCTTTTCCTTATTTAGTTTTAGAGGAGGGGGAAGAGATTGTTGGTTATGCATATGCTGGAAGATTTTCTCAAAGGGCAGCATTTGACTGGTCAACCGAGGTTAGTATCTATATCAGCCTCGATCATCAAAGAAAAGGTTTTGGCAAGTTATTATATACAGAACTTGAAAAACAACTATTGAAATTAGGCTATCAAAACATATACGCTTGTGTAGCAGTGCCAGAAGTAGAGGATGAGTATTTAACGAATAATAGCTTGTTCTATCACCAATACTTAGGGTTTAAAGAATGTGGACGTTTTGAAAATTGTGGTTGCAAGTTTAATCGGTGGTATCATATCGTTTGGTTACAAAAACATGCTGCTAAGAAAATTCCCGCAGATCGTCCAAAAAAGTTTGAAGGCTTATAAAAACAATACCACATCAACAAATCTGTTGATGTGGTATTGTTTTTTATCTAAAATGATTGATTTTTTGTTTAAAAAATACCCAGCAGCATTTATAGGATTCGTCGTTCATTTTTAGCTTACTGTACAATTGATATTTCGGTCTCCACCAACGAAGTTTACCTCCAGAAAAATGTTCTAAAAACTCTGAAAAAGGATGGTCATAAGGTTCTTTTGGTAAACCACTACAAAAGATAGAAAAATACCCAGATAGTTTTCCAAAAGCAACTCCAATTTCTCCTTTAGTCCAATTGGAGTGTCTTAAAACTCCCTCGACATGAGAATGAGGAGTTTTGTTTAAATATTGTTCAATGCGCAAATTCCATTGATGAGATAAATCGAGGGAATCAA